>CAMBCD010000069.1 GCA_945863085.1 Bordetella parapertussis | reverse complement strand
CGCCCGGTTTAACCGGGCGTTGTTGAAAGCGGCGTGGCTCAGTTTGTTTTGGTCCCGGTGCGGCTTTTCAGGTAAGCGATGGCCTGGTTCAGTTCGTAATCGTTGGGCGAAACGATGGCGCCGGGTTCGGGGCGCAGCGTTTTTTCATCGACATCCTTGGGCCGCGGCGCCGGCGTGAACTTGTATTTCTGCGCCGATTTTGCGGCAGCCGCAGCTTTTTCCTCCGGTGTTTCGGCCTTGGCGGTTTCGCCCAGATGCTTGGTCAGGTCGGCCTCGCGCAGTTTCAGCGCCGAGCGGTCGGTGGCGAACTCGTCGAGCGTGATGTCCGGCGTGATGCCCTTGGCCTGGATGGAGCGGCCTTTCGGCGTGTAATAACGTGCGGTGGTCAGCTTGATCGCCGTGTTGTTGCCCAGCGGCAGTATGGTCTGCACGGAACCTTTGCCGAAGGTCTGCTGGCCCATGATCACCGCACGGTCATGATCCTGCAGCGCACCGGCGACGATTTCCGAGGCCGAAGCCGAACCGCCGTTGACCAGCACCACCATCGGCACCGTCTTCGCTTCCGCCGGCAGCCGTTTCAGGAAATCCTCCTTGTTGCGTCCGCGCAGGTAATGTTCCGGGCTGGCGTTGAGTTTCATTTTTGCGTCTTCGGTGCGGCCGTCGGTGTAGACCACCAGTGCGTCCCGGGGCAGGAAGGCCGCGGATACCGCCACCGCGCCGTTCAGCAGGCCGCCCGGATCGTTGCGCAGATCCAGCACCAGCCCCTTCATGGCGCCCTGGTTTTCCTTGAACATGCGCTCGACCGACTGTGCCAGCGTGTCGCCGGTGTGTTCCTGGAACTGGCTGACGCGCACATAGGCGTATCCCGGCTCCAGCAGCTTGGATTTGACACTCTGGATTTTGATCACTGCGCGGGTCAGCGTCAGCACGATGGGTTTGGTTTCACCCTTGCGCACGATGGTGAGGACGATCGGAGTATTGGGCTTGCCGCGCATGCGTTTGACCGCATCGTTGAGCGTCATGCCCTTGACCGAAGTTTCGTCGAGTTTGACGATCAGGTCGCCGGCCTTGACGCCGGCGCGCGAAGCGGGTGAATCGTCGATCGGCGAGACCACGCGCACAAAACCGTCTTCCATGCCGACCTCGATGCCGAGGCCGCCGAATTCGCCCTGGGTGCCGACCTGCATTTCCTTGAAGGCCTCCTGGTCGAGGTAGGCCGAGTGCGGATCCAGGCCGGTGAGCATGCCGTTGATGGCTTCGGTGATCAGCTTTTTGTCGGCGACCGGTTCGACGTAATCGCTTTTGACGCGGCCGAAAACTTCAGTGAAGGCGCGTAGTTCCTCGATCGGCAGCGGCTGCACTGCGGCGGTTTCGCGCTGGGCGATGGCCGAATAATTGAGGCTGATCGCGACGCCGATCAGCACGCCGCCGATGACCAGGCCTATCTGACTGAATTTGCTGCGCATCTGATGCTCCTGCCGAAAAAAGCGGCTAATGGGTAATGACTGATGTGACTGGTAATTGGAAAATAGTAACTGGTGACTGGCAAGGCATGAAAAACCGGGTTAAAAGAACAAGTGAAGGGTTAACGTAATTTGACCCATTGCAGGGGGTCGAAAGGCCGGCCTTCGTGACGCATTTCAAAGTATAAACCCGATTCCGGGTTGCCGCCGCTGTTGCCCACGGTGGCGACGGATTCGCCGCCGCGGATGACGTCGCCCACCTGTTTCAGCAGTGCTTCCGCATTCGCGTACAGCGTCATGTAGTTGTTCCCATGGTCGAGGATCAGCAGATTGCCGAAACCGCGCAGCCAGTCGGCATACACCACCCGCCCGTCAGCCACCGCCCGCACGTCTTCTCCGGATTTTGCCGTGATGAACAATCCTTTCCAGGTCACACCCCCGTCCATACGTGGACTGCCAAACCGGTTGCCAAGTTCCCCGCGCACCGGTAATGAGAGCTTGCCGCGGAGCGCGTTGAACGGGCTGCCGTCACCTGGAGTGGACGGCACGGTCTCGTTGCGTTGCCGGGGGCGTGTGCTTGCCGCCGGTTTGCGGACCAGCTTCGAGAGCTGGTCGATGAGGCGGGCCAGCCGGTTTTCGTTGGCCTGCATCGCGCGCATTTCGCGCTGCTGGGCGCGGATGTCACGCGAGACCCGTGACAATACGCCGGCGCGGGCGCGCTTTTCCTGTTCCAGGCGTTTTCTCTGTGCAGTCTGTTCGGCGGTTATGCGTGCAATGGCAGCGGCTTCTTCGGCGATCTCCGCCTTGAGGCGGTCGATCTCGCGCAGGTTGTTGCGCAGGTCCCCGACCAGTTGTGCGCGGGCACGGGCGATGTGCGCCAGGTAGTGCAACTGGCGGGCCATTTCATTGGGGTCCTCGCGGTTCAATGCCAGGCGCAGGGCATCGGACTGGCCCTGCAGGTATTGCTGGCGCAGCATGCGGCCAAGCAGGTCCTGCTGGGTGCGCAGCGCATGGGCGGTGTCCTGCGATGATTTGCGCAGCGTGCCGAGCTTGGCGTTGGATTCGCGCGACTGTCGATTGAGCAGGCGCAGTTCGCGGTTGGCTTCCGAGATCGCCTGTTCGGATTCGCGCAGTGCATCTGATGCTTCGGACTTGATTTCTTCCGCGGCGGCCAGTTTTTTTTGCAGCGCGGATATGCGACCGCGCAGTTCGCGCCGCTGTTTGTCCACTTCCTCCGGGGTTTGCCGGGGGGTTGCGGCGCCGGCCATGACGGGCGCCAGGGCCGCCGATATCAGCAGCAGCAATACCGGAAACAGTCGCGTGAAGTTAGTTACCCAAGTGAGGGTTACCCAGGCGCGGGTTACGCAAATGCAGGTTAAGCAAATGCGGGTCACGCAAACTCGAGCAGCGACCGCCCCGTCATCGCCGCGGGTTTGGGCAGGCCCATCATGGCGAGCAGCGTGGGTGCGACATCCTGCAGTGCGCCACCGTCGGCGATGCTCGCCTTGCGCCCGACGTAGAGCAGCGGCACCAGGTTGAGGGTATGCGCGGTGTGCGGCTGCTGCGATTCTTCATCGCGCATGGTTTCGGCGTTGCCATGATCCGCGGTGATCAGCACTTCACCGCCGATGTCGCGCATCGCTTCGACGATGCGGCCGATGCATTCGTCCAGCACTTCGATGGCGCGGGTGGCGGCGGCAAGGTTGCCGGTATGGCCGACCATGTCGCCATTGGCGTAATTGCAGACGATGGCATCGTACTGGCGTGATTTGATCGCGGCGACCAGCCTGTCGGTGACTTCGCGCGCACTCATCTCGGGTTGCAGGTCGTAAGTGGCTACCTTGGGCGAGGGCACCAGCACGCGGTCTTCTCCAGGGTAAGGAGTTTCCACGCCGCCGTTGAAAAAGTAGGTCACGTGCGCGTATTTTTCCGTTTCGGCGATGCGCAGCTGGCGCAGCCCCTGCTGTGCCAGGTATTCACCGAAGCCCTCGCGGATCTGCTGCGGGCCGAAGGCCGCCGGGATGTGCGCGAAATCTTCGCCGTAACTGGTCAATGTGCAGTAGTAGCCGA
Organism: Bordetella parapertussis; assembly: GCA_945863085.1. The sequence goes on along the minus strand of CAMBCD010000069.1, from coordinate 7,383 downwards.
GCCGCGGCACGCGTTTGCGGGCAAAACCCTTGAATCCGGCGTCGGTGAGGGCGGAGGTCAATTGCCGCGCGCGGTCGGAACGGAAGTTCATGAATACCACGGCATCGCCGTCGTTCATGCGCGGTGGCTGCGCTCCTGCGGGAATGATCGTGGTTGCCTTGACGAATTCGTCGGTTTCGCCGCGGGCGTATGCGGCTTTCAGGCCGGACAGCGCATCCGGTGCCGTGTACGGCGCAATGCCGTCGGTGATCAGTTCATAGGCGGCCTGCAGGCGTTCCCAGCGCTGGTCGCGGTCCATCGCGAAGTAGCGGCCGCAAATCGAGGCAATCTGCGTCTGGCCCAGCGCCCGGCATTTGTCCTGCAGCGCGACCAGCGAGGCTTCAGCGCTTTGCGGCGGCGTGTCACGGCCGTCGAGGAAGGCGTGTACATAAACCTGCTTTGCGCCGCCCTTGGCAGCGAGGTCGAGCAGCGCATGGATCTGTGATTCATGGCTGTGCACGCCGCCCGGCGACAGCAGGCCCAGCACATGCAGCGTGCCGTTGCGGGACTGGCTGATTGCGGACTTCAGCACCGCATTGGCGGCGAACTCACCGGTTTCGATGGCATGCTCGATCTTGGTGTAATCCTGGTACACCACTCGGCCCGCGCCGATGTTCATGTGGCCGACTTCGGAGTTGCCCATTTGCAGTGCCGGCAGCCCGACCCATTTTTCGGACGCGTCGATGATGGTGTGCGGCGCGGTTTTCCAGAGGAAATTCCAGTGCGGCTTGCGCGCCTGGCAGATGGCGTTGTCGTCGCAGGCTTCGCGATAGCCGAAGCCATCGAGTATCACCAGCAGGACGGGTGTTATCTTCATGATTTTAATGACATTTTTTAATTTACGATACAATGCGATTCTAAATCATTTCCATTGGCTTGGGCGCGCAGGGAAAGTCATGACCGAACAGCTTGCCGTGTACGTATCCGTATCGTTGCCGTCTGCTACCGGCATGCGCGCCGCGCCAAGCCGGGGCCGTCCTTGAATCAGGTCGCTGCACGTGGTTCGCTGATTTACGCCAGCCTGGCCTGCGTCGCGCTGCTCTGCGTAATCCCGTTCCTGCAGCCTTTCCATCAGTATCCACTGACGGCGTTTTACACCGAATGGCTGGCGTTTGCGCTGGGGCTGGGGGTGATGTTCGTATTGCTTGATCCCCGGGCCTGGATTTCTGCCGGGATACCGTGGGTTGTCCTTGCACCTTTTGGGCTGGCTTTGCTGCTGATTGTCCACGGTGTGCTCGGCTGGTCGCCCTATTTCGGACATGCACTCACCGGCGCCCTGTACCTGGTCTGGGCCGGTTTGCTGATGATTGCGGCGCGGGCGCTGGTGCAAGCCTGCGGCATGGAGACCGTGCTTGCCGTTGTCGCAGCCGGCCTTGCAGCAGGCGCGCTGCTGAGCGCGGCGATAGGCGTGATCCAGTATTTCAACATCATCACGCCGCTGAATGCTTTTATTGTGCGGCTGCACGGCGCTGCGATATTCGGCAACCTGGCACAGCCCAACCACTTTGCCGCTTATACGACGCTGGGCCTGTTCAGCCTGGCCTATCTGCACAGCCGCGATCGTCTGCCGCTGCCGATCGCAGCGGTCTGCGTGTTGCCGTTGCTGTTCGTGCTGGGCGTATCAGGATCGCGCAGTCCCTGGCTGTACTTGCTGGCAGCGTTTGGATGTGCCTTCTGGCTGCGGTCGGTATCCGGAGAGCCGGCGGCGCGGCGCCTCATTTTGTGGACCGGCATGTTCCTGATATTGCATTACGCCATGCAAGCCGCGGTCGGGACGGGCTGGTTCAAGCCGCCCGAAGGTGTGGCGGTTACGGCCATTGAGCGCTTGTTTACCGGAGCAGAAAGCATCACGGATCGCCTTGGGCTGTGGGGCGCTGCCTGGCCGATTGCTCTGGAGCACCCTGTATTTGGGGTCGGCTGGGGTGCATTTTCAGGGCGCTATTTCGAGTTCATTGCCGAACCCGGCATCATTGCGCCGCCGGGTCTTTATAACAACACGCACAACATACTGCTGCAGCTGTTTGCAGAAACCGGCGCAATCGGCGTGGTTTTGTTTTTGGCGCCATTGCTGGCGTGGGCCGTTCCGGCCCTGAAGACCAGGCCCGATGCCCGGCAATGGTGGTTGCTGGCGACGCTGAGCGTGTTCGGAATACACAGCATGCTGGAATACCCCCTCTGGTATGCGCATTTTCTCGGCATCGCTGCCCTGCTTCTGGGGCTGGGCGGGGGCCCGGTTTTTGTGCCCCGCCTGGCGCGGATTGGGCGGGTTTTCGCCGCCACAGTGATTCTTGTCGGCGCATGGAATCTCGGCATTTTATGGAGCGACTATCGCCGGTTTGAGACGGTGCTCCGGCCTTCGTCCGAGCAGCTCCGCAACATGGATTTTGCCGCGGTGATGACGCGGCTGCACCAGAACACATTGCTGGCTCCTTACGTTGAATTATTTACTGCGTTTCCATCGGCGGTCGCGGAGGAAAACCTGTCCGGTCGCTTGCTGCTGAACGGGCAGGTGATACGGTTTACCCCGGTTTCCACGCTGATTTACCGCCAGGTGCTGCTGCTGGCTCTGGCCGACCGCTTGCCGGAAGCGCAGGCATTGCTGGTTCGTGTGCGGCGGGTTTATCCGGCTGTGCCGCCGGAATTCGAGCGCGACCTGGAGCGTCTTGCCCGCGAGCACCCGGCACGTTTCCTTCCTCTGATAGAATCGCCGTCCACGTCACGGGTCGTTAAATAATGCCTTCTCTAGAAGCTTTTTTGGTTTTTCTGCAGAAAAATCCGTTCAACATGATGTTGTTCGGTGGCGCTGTTGCCACCGGCCTGATGCTGTTGTGGCCGCTGGTGATGCGTCCGTTCCGCGCCGGGCGTGAAGTCGGCGTTGTCGAGGCGGTGCAACTGATCAACCGCAAGGACGCACTGGTGATCGACGTCCGCGATACCGGGGAATACGAAGCCGGGCATATTGCCGGTGCCCGGCATGTGCCGGAAAAGCAGCTGACTGAGCGCCTGAAGGAACTCGAAAAGTTCAAGGACCGGGCGCTGATCGTGGTGTGCCGCAACGGGGTGCGCTCCAGCGTTGCGGTGCAGGTGCTGCGCCGCGGCGGGTTCAACGAGGCGGTCAACCTGCAGGGCGGCATCGCTGCCTGGGAGCAGGCCGGCATGCCGCTCGAGAAAAGATAGCAGGAGATCGGGAGCCATGGCCAGGGTTCGCATGTACACCACTGCCGTCTGCCCGTTCTGCCAGATGGCCGAGCGTCTGCTGCAGGCCAAGGGCGCCGAGATCGAAAAAATCCGCATCGACCTTGATCCGGCCGAACGTATGGCGATGATGGAAAAAACCGGGCGCCGCACGGTGCCGCAGATTTACGTCGGCGACACCCATGTCGGCGGCTATGATGATCTCGCCGCGCTCGACCGCGCCGGCAAGCTCGATCCGCTGCTCGCATCCTGATTTCTTGTTAACAGACCCTAATCTCCCTAATCCCGCCCCGAGGAATTCCGGCAATGAGTGAGCAGCAGCAACCGCAGTTCGGCATCGAGAAGATTTACCTGAAGGATCTGTCGCTGGAAATTCCCAATGCGCCGCAGGTTTTCCTCGAGCGTGATACCCCGCAGATTGAAATCAGCGTCCACAACGGCGCAAGCCCCCTGGAGCAGCCGGGCCTCTACGAAGCAGTGCTGACGGTGACGGTGACCGCCAAGTTAAAGGACAAGACGGCGTTTCTGGTGGAGGTTGCGCAGGCCGGAATTTTCCAGATCGTCAACCTGCCACCGCAGGAACTCGACGCCGTGCTCGGAGTTTTGTGCCCGGGCACGCTGCTGCCTTATGCGCGTGAAGCGGTGGCCAGCCTGATCACCCGCGCCGGATTTCCGCCGGTACTGCTGCAACACATGAATTTCGACGCAGCGTACCAGGAACGACTCCACCAGCTGCAGCAGGAGCAGGCGGCCAAGGTGGGCGCGCCGAACTGAACGCGATGACTATGGTACGCAAACCCGTTACTGCTGCACGCACCCTTGTATTTGCGGCGGTTCTGGTTTTCGGCCAGGTTGCGGTAGCGGGCGCCGCGGATTTCCGTTCCGCAGCCGAGGCAGCGGTGGTGCTCTACGACGCGCCGTCGGCGAAAGCGCGCAAACTCTACATCGTCAACCGCGGTTATCCGCTGGAAGTCGTGGTGCAGGTCGAAGGCTGGGTCAAGGTGCGCGATGCTGCCGGCACCCTGTCCTGGGTTGAAACCAGGGTGCTGGACAATTCGCGCAACGTATTGCTCAGGACGGCGGCAACCGTGCGGCAGAAACCCGCCGATGACGCGCCCGTCGCGTTTGAAGCCCAGCGCGATCTGCTGCTGGAACGGCTGGAGGCGGGCGCGGGCTGGGTCCATGTCAAACACCGCGACGGCAGCGCCGGTTACGTGCGTGCAGCCGATGTCTGGGGCGAATGACCGGCATGTCCGCCGTCGCCGCAGCACTGCTTGTCGATTGCGCGGCTGAATCATGAAAATCACCGTATTGGGCGCCGGCGCCTGGGGCACCGCCCTTGCCATCAACCTGGCAACCCGTCATGCGGTCAGCCTGTGGGCGCGCGATCCGGCCCAGGTTGAGGCGATGCGCAAACGCCGCATCAACGACCGTTATCTGCCCGGCTGCGGATTTCCCGATGCGCTGGAGCCGGACGCGGATTTGCGCCATGCGCTCACCGGCTGCAATTACCTGATTGTCGCGGTGCCGGTTGCGGGTTTGCGCGCGACACTGCGCGCCGTGCGTGAAATGCGCTGCGCGACGCCGGTAATCTGGCTCTGCAAGGGTTTCGAGCGCCCCGATGCACGGTTGCCGCATGAGGTATTTGCCGGGGAGATGGGTGCTGCTGCCGGAGCAGTGCTTTCCGGCCCGAGCTTTGCGCAGGAAGTCGCCGCCGGCCTGCCTGCCGCGCTGACGCTGGCGGCGGCGGATCGCCAGCTGGCGATTGCTGCCGCGCAAGCCCTGCATGGTCCGGTGTTGCGGGTGTATTCACACGATGACGTGATCGGCGTCGAAGTCGGCGGCGCAGTCAAAAATGTGATCGCGATCGCGGCCGGTGTCTGCGACGGGCTGGGCCTGGGGCTCAACGCACGCGCGGCGCTGATAACCCGCGGGCTCGCGGAAATGACGCGCTTTGGCGTGGCGCTGGGCGGACGCGCGGAAACTTTCATGGGACTGGCGGGCGTCGGCGACCTGTTGCTGACCTGTACCGGGGACCTGTCGCGCAATCGCCGGATCGGCCTCGCGCTGGCGCGGGGCGAGGAGACAAGCGCGGCGCAGGCGGGCCTGGGGCATGTCGCCGAAGGGGTGTACACGGCGGGCGAAGTGCGCCGCCGGGCCCGCGAACGCGGCATCGACATGCCGATTACCGATGCGGTGTGCCGTTTGCTGGAGCAACCCGGGCGGGCGGCCGAAGTGGTTCGCGAGCTGCTCGCGCGCGACCCCAAGCCGGAGCATGCGGGATCAACTGGCGGGTCAACTTCGGCAGGCCGGTGATTCAGTCACGCGCCCTTGTCAAACCCGCACTGGCGCCAGGCTTCATAGACGACGATCGCAACGGCGTTGGACAAGTTCAGGCTGCGGTTGCCCGCCAGCATCGGCAGGCGCAGACGCCGGGTATCCGGCAATCCATCCAGCACGGCTGCCGGCAGGCCACGGGTCTCCGGACCGAACAACAGCACATCGCCGGCAAGGTACTGGATGGTGTCATAACGCACCTTGCCGCGAGTGGTGACGGCCAGCAGGCGTTGCCCGGAAAAATGGGCGAGACAGGCCGGCCAGTCGTCATGCACGGTCATTGCGGTGCGCGTACCGTAATCCAGGCCTGCGCGCGCCAGCGTGCGGTCGCTCAGCGTGAATCCCAGCGGCCTGACCAGATGCAGCCTGGCGCCGGTATTGGCGGCCAGCCGCATCACGTTGCCGGTATTGGGGGCGATCTCCGGTTCGTACAGCACGATGTCGAACATCAGACAGCGGCAGAATGAGTTTGTCGGGTTGTCATCGGGCTCTTAAGCGGATATCCTTAAATATCAATAACATGCGCAATGCGCGGCAAGGGTTTGTGGCATCGGATCGTGGCATCGATGATGGCACGGCGTTTGCCTGATCACTCCCATTTTGAGCGAAAACTGAATGGCCCGTCCTGAAAAAATCCGCCTCGGCGACATTCTGGTCCAGCAAAAACTGCTGACCGATGAACAATTGAAACTCGGCCTCGAAGAGGGGAAAAAAACCGGGCGCCGGCTGGGCCATGTGCTGATCGAGAAAAAATTCATCACCGAGGAGCAGATTTCCAAGGCGCTGGCGCGGCAGCTGGGGGCGGTCTATATCGATCTCAAGCATTACAACTTCAAGCGTGACGTGGTGGCCAAACTGCCGGAAACCCAGGCACGCCGTTTCCGCGCGATGGTGCTCGAAGACAAGGGCGAGGCTTACACCGTGGGCATGGCCGACCCGACGGATCTCAACGCCTATGACGAGATTACGCGCCTGTTGAAGCGGGAAATCGAGCTTGCGGTGGTCACCGAAACCGAATTGCTGCGCGCGATCGACCGCAGCTACCGGCGCACCGAGCAGATCTCCGGGCTTGCCCAGGAGCTCGGGGCTGACATGGGCGATTTGGCGGTTGCTGATTTCGGCGCGCTGACCACGACGCCGGGCGCGGAAGAGGCGCCGGTCGTCAAGCTGCTGCAGACCGTGTTCGAGGACGCCACCCAGGCGCGCGCATCGGACGTGCATATCGAGCCCCAGGAAAAGCGGTTGCAGATCCGCTTCCGTATCGACGGTGTGCTGCATTTGCAGACCGAAACCGATCCCAAGATTGCCTCGGCGGTGGTGCTGCGCCTGAAGCTGATGTCCGGGCTGGACATCTCCGAAAAGCGCATGCCGCAGGACGGACGCTTTGCCATCAAAATCCGCGGCGCCGCGGTCGATGTGCGGATTTCGACCATGCCCACCCAGTACGGCGAATCCGTGGTGATGCGCTTGCTGAACCAGGGCAGCGGCATTCTCGGGCTCGACAACATCGGCATACCCGCCGACATGCTGGTCAAGATCCGTGAAGTGATCAGCCGGCCGAGCGGCATGGTGCTGGTGACCGGGCCTACGGGCAGCGGCAAAACCACGACGCTGTATGCGGCATTGAACGAATTGAATACCCAGGAACGCAAGATTATCACGGTTGAGGACCCGGTCGAATACCGTCTGCCCGGCATCAACCAGGTGCAGATCAATGAAAAGATCGAGCTGACAGTTGATCGTGTGCTGCGCGCCGCCTTGCGCCAGGATCCGGATGTGGTACTGGTCGGCGAGATGCGCGATGAAAACACC
>CAMBCD010000068.1 GCA_945863085.1 Bordetella parapertussis | reverse complement strand
GGAAGTGCGCAAGCCGTCGCGCAAGTAACGTCAGTCGCCACTGCGGCGATGGGAAAAACCATGTTTACGCCCGATGATTACCGCCACATGGCTTATGCGCTGGAACTCGCGGCGCGCGGCCTGTACACGACCACGCCGAATCCGCGCGTCGGTTGTGTGATCGTCAAGAACAACAAAATGGTCGGTGAGGGCTGGCATGAAAAAGCCGGCGCGGCGCATGCCGAGCCGATCGCCCTGCAGCATGCGCGCAGCAAGGTCGCGGGTGCCACGGTGTATGTGACGCTGGAGCCTTGTGCCCACCATGGGCGCACTCCCCCCTGCGTTGATGCGCTGATCAAGGCCAAACCGGCGCGGGTGGTGGCTGCGATGCAGGATCCGAACCCGAAAACCGCCGGCAGGGGCTTCGATCAATTGCGCGCCGCCGGCATCCAGGTCGATGTCGGCCTGATGGAAATGGAAGCGCGCGAACTGAACATCGGATTCATTGCGCGCATGACCCGCGGCACACCCTGGGTGCGCATGAAGGTCGCCGCCAGCCTGGACGGCCGCACCGCGCTGACCAACGGACAAAGCCAGTGGATCACCGGCAATGAGGCGCGCCGCGACGGTCATGCCTGGCGGGCGCGTGCCTGCGCAGTGCTGACGGGTGTGGGCACGGTCAAGGATGACAATCCGCATCTGACGGTGCGAGATGTGATGACCAGCCGCCAGCCGATGCGGGTGGTGGTGGACAGCAGGATGCAGACGCCGCTGACGGCAAATGTGCTCGGACCGGGCACGCTGATCGCTGCCGCCGGTGCCGATGTGCCGCGCAGCGTGGCGCTGCGCGCCAGGGGCGCCGAAGTTGTGGTGCTGCCCAACCACGATGGCAAGGTGGAGCTGCCCGCCCTGATTCAGGAGCTGGCGCGGCGCGGCTGCAATGAAATCCATGTCGAGGCCGGCTACAAGCTGAACGGTTCGCTGCTCGCCGAAGGGCTGGTCGATGAACTGCTGATCTACATGGCGCCCTGCATCCTCGGCGACACTGCAAAAGGCATGTTCCATCTGCCGCCGCTGGAAACCCTGGCCGGCCGGAAGAATCTGAAAATCACCGACATTCGCCAGTTCGGCGACGATGTGCGCGTGCTGGCCCGGGTGAACAAATAATGTTTACCGGCATCGTTGCGGCCGTCGGTCGCATCGAAAAAGTGCTGCCTGCGCCGGGCGGCTTGCGGCTGTGCATCGCCGGCAACGGTTTGGCGATGGACGATGTCGCGCTGGGTGACAGCATTGCGGTCAGCGGTGTGTGCCTGACCGTGGTGGCTTTCGACAATAACGGATTCGAAGCCGAGGTATCACAGGCGACGCTGGGCACGGTCGCCGGTTTTGCGCAGGGCGCCGCGGTCAACCTCGAAAAAGCGCTGCGCCTCGCCGACCGGCTGGGCGGCCATTTGATGACGGGGCATGTCGACGGCACCGGAACGGTATCGCGCTTTGAGCCGGTGGGGGATAATCGGCGGCTGGTGATTGCAGTGCCTCCGGCGATTGCGCGTTATATCGCACGCAAGGGTTCGGTGGCGGTCGACGGCGTGAGTCTCACGGTGAATGCGGTCGGGGGTGACAGCTTTGAAGTGAACCTGATTGCACACACGCTGGCTGCGACGACCTTGCAGCAGCTGAAACCGGGTGCAAGTGTGAATCTTGAGGTGGATTTGCTGGCGCGTTACATTGAACGATTGCAGGAAACAAAGCAGTGAAATCAGGTAAAGACGACATGGCCATCAGTTCCACCGCCGACATCATTGCCGACATGCGCGCCGGGCGCATGGTGGTGCTCGTCGACGAGGAAGACCGCGAGAACGAAGGCGACCTGGTGCTCGCTGCGGAATTTGCCACGGCCGAGACCATCAACTTCATGGCGCGTTACGGCCGCGGCCTGATCTGTCTGACGCTGACCGAGGAACGCTGCCGGCAGCTCAACCTGCCGCTGATGGTCAGCAACAACCGCTCGCCGATGGGCACCAATTTCACGCTGTCGATCGAAGCGGCCGAGGGTGTCACCACCGGCATTTCGGCGGCAGACCGCGCGAAGACGGTGCAGGCAGCGATCCGGCCCGACGCCGGTCCGGCCGACATCGTGCAGCCGGGACATATTTTTCCGCTGATGGCGCAGACCGGCGGCACCCTGGTACGCGCCGGACATACCGAGGCCGGTTGCGATCTGGCGCGGCTGGCGGGTGTGATGCCGGCGGCGGTGATCTGCGAAATCCTCAAGGAAAACGGGGAAATGGCGCGGTTGCCGGACCTGATCACCTTCGCCGCCGAACACAAACTGAAAATCGGTACCATCACCGACCTGATCCAGTACCGCAGCAGCACCGAATCGCTGGTGAAGCGTGCCACCGAGCGCGACATCGACACCGCGCATGGCACCTTCCGGCTGGTCGCTTACACCGAGGTGGCGAGCAAACAGACGCACCTCGCTCTGGTGCGGGGCAAATTCACCGCGCTCGACGAAGTACTGGTGCGGGTGCATGAGCCGGTATCACTGATCGACCTGCTCGATACCGGTGCGACCAGCCATTCCTGGAATCTGCATGACGCGATGGCGAAAATCGCCGAGGAGGGCCGCGGCGTGATCCTGCTGCTGCACCGCCAGGAAACCGCTGCGGAATTGCTGGAGCGCGCGCGGCCGCAGCACGAACGCGGCGGCCCTGCAAAAATCGTGCTGCGCAATTACGGCATCGGCGCGCAGATTCTGCGCGACCTCGGCGTCAAGAAAATGCGCGTGCTGGCGCAGCCGCTGCGCATGCCCAGCATGGCGGGGTTTGACCTGGAAGTGACGGGTTACCTGCAGCCGCCCGGCAAACAGTAAATTGACAGTAAGCGAAAAAAACATGGCACGTTACGACGACATTGAAGAGCTGGAACCGGAACACAAGGGCGCGGGCCTGCGTATCGGCATCGTGATGGCGCGTTTCAGCATCGATATCGGCGACGGGTTGCTGTCGAGCTGCACCGCTTCCCTGGTCAAACACGGCGTGGCGAAAAAAGACATGACCATCGTCACCGTGCCCGGTGCGCTGGAAATCCCGCTGGCGCTGAAGGCGATGGCGATCAGCGGCCAGTACGACGCACTGGTGGCATTGGGCGCGGTGATCCGCGGCGAGACCTATCATTTTGAAATCGTGTCGAATGAATCGGCGCGCGGCATTACCGAGGTGCAGCTCGAAACCGGCGTACCGATCGCCAACGGCATCCTGACCACCGAGAACGACGATCAGGCGGAGGCGCGCATGAAACAGAAGGGCATCGACTGTGCGCTGGCGGCGATCGAAATGGCGCATCTGCTGAAACATTTCCGGTCGGCCGCGGAAAATATATAAGTTATTGATTTTAAACAGTTATTTGTGCCGCACCTCGTGTGGCCGCCTCACCGGAACAACATGAAATCCAGCCGCCGCCGTTCGCGCGAATTTGCCTTGCAGGGCCTCTACCAGTGGCAGCTTGCGGGTACCGATCCTGAAACCATTGCCCAGCAGCTGGGTGATGCCGAAGGTTTTGCCAAAATCGACACCGATTATTTCAAACTCCTGCTCGATGGCGCCGTGGCCGGCGCCGTTGAGATGGAGCAACGCATCGCACCGCTGCTCGACCGCGCCTACAAAAGCCTGTCACCGGTGGAGCGCGGCATCCTGCTGCTCGCGGGTTTTGAATTCGAAAAATGCCCGGAAGTGCCGTACCGGGTGGTGATCAACGAGGCGATAGAACTGGCCAAGTCATTCGGCGGCACTGACGGCCACAAATACGTGAACGGCGTGCTCGACAAGATGGCAGCGCAATTGCGCGCGCCGGAAGTGCAGGCCGGGCGCAATTAACCTGCAGGTGAAATGAACCATGGAAAAAGTGTATGCAATGGATGACCGGCTGAAAAAACGCATTTATGCGTTTTACCTGGCCGGTCTGCTGAACCTGGCGCTCGGGCTGTGGGTGCTGTTCCTCGGCACCGAACTCGAGCAGAGCTCGCGCACCATCATGCTGTTCTTTTTCTTCGGTTTTGCTGCGGTGGATTTCTGGTTCCCGACGCAGCTGAAAAAGAAATATGCCGAGGAGCTGGCGCAGTTCCAGCGCATGCAGCGCGAGCAGGCGGCGCCGCCGGAAAACCCCGGCCAATCCTAAGCCGCCGGGCCGGCCCCCTTGATGCCAAGGTCGCTCAGGTAACGACTCACTGCAGGCGTATCCAGCTGCCCGCCGGCGATTGCGACATGGCCGTCCGGCCGCAGCAGGTAAAACGCCGGCCTCGTGATGTTCACGCGCGCCAGTTCTGTCGCATTGGCGGCATCGTCGGCGACGACATGGATGCGCAGCAGGTCATTGGCGTCCAGCAGTCCTGCTGCCGGTGCGGGTTGTCCGATTACCAGCAAGTTGAATGAAGTGTCGGACAGCTGTTGATACAGATCAGCAGCGGTGTTATCCGTATCCAGACGCAGTTTCAGCCACGGGAAACGATCCCCGCCGCAGGGCGCCCGCGGGCAGCCCGGGCAATGTTTTTGACAGCGGGCTGTGCCGGTAACGGATGCCGATCTGCGACACGGTGCGGAAGGCCAGCCTGCGGATGCGGCTAACCGTCATCGCGAATCCGAGCACGCGCGGCACGATGCGGGTGCGAAACAGTTTGGCGAACCAGCCATCGGAGACCAGCAGCATGAACAGGCGGTCGGTGGTGGCCAGCAGCCGCTGCGCGACCGGCAGGCGTTCCTGTTCATAGCTGTCCAGCAGCGCAGGGTTTGCCAGTCCCTGCACCACCAGCGCGAGTTTCCATCCCAGGTTGTAGGCGTCCTGCAGACCGGTGTTCATACCCTGGCCGCCGGCGGGGCTGTGGATGTGCGCGGCGTCGCCGAGCAGGAATGAACGCCGGTCGCGGAATTTTTCGGCGCAGCGGTGGTGGATGCGGTAAGTCGAAAACCAGCTGCAGCTTTTGAAGTCCAGCGCCGCGCCGGCTTCGCTGCGGATCGCCGGGATCACGTCGTCAAAGCCCAGCTTGTCACGATCACGTAGTTGTCGCGGCAGGATGCCGACGATGCGCCAGTGGTCCTGGCCGCGGAACGGGAACAGCAGGTGGAATCCGTCGCGCCACAGGTAAACATTGAGTTCATCCGGTGCGCCGGGGAAAGAAATGCCGCTTTGTTCGCGCACTGCGCTGCGTGCGCCGTCGCATCCGGCCATGTAGGCGGCGCTGACCTGGCGCGTTGTACCATCCGCGGTTTTGAGGGTGGCGGTGACGGAATCGGGCTGTTGCTCGAACTTCAGCAGTTCGGTATTCCATTGCACGCTCACGCCCTGATCTTGCAGGTGTTTGCCCATGATGCCTTCGTTGTCGTCCTGGCCGAGGATCAACACGTACGGGAAGGGGCTCATGTCCTGGCCGATGTCGCCGAGCGGAATACGAGCGCCCCAGCGGCCTTCGGCCCACAGGTTGGCGCCGGTGCCGATCTTGCCGAGTGCAAGTGCCTGCCCGGCGATGCCGAGCTTCGAGTAAATTTCCAGGGTGCGCGCCTGCACGGCGATGGCGCGGCTTTGCTGTGCCGGACCGGAATGCCGGTCGATGATCTGCACCCGCACACCACGGCGCGTCAGTTGGTTGGCGAGCATCAGTCCGGTCGGGCCTGCGCCCACAATCAGTACGTCGCTGTCCATGTCAGTCTCCTTGTGCACAGATTGCATGTTGTTGCCGGAGAACTTCATAATAAATTGTTTTAATTCGATATTTTATGGATCTGCACGTGTTGCAAGGCCGGCGGCTTGCTGCGTGATCTGCGTCCTGATGCATCCAAATCGACATGCCCCGTGTAGTATCCGGCAGAAACATATTTTGCCGCACTGTCGCGCATGACCGCCATGAACACCGAAACCGATGATCTGCCGATGGATTTCGAAGCCGCGCTGCGGCGTTGCGCCGGCAGCGGCCTGTGACATGGCCAGCAAGGGCGCGAAGCAGCAGGTCAAATACCAGGCGAAATACGTGTTCTACAAACAGAAGTAGAACGGATCACCCGCCGGAGTCATCGCTGAACAAGGGCCATGCAATGGCCCTTGTTCATTTTTTTGTTGAGCAGGTGCTAACGGGTATCCGTCATGCGCAACAGCCGCGCCGCTTCTTCGGCGCGCGCGTCATCGATCTCCCGCACCACGCTGACCAGGTCGACGGGTTTCAGTGTTTGCTCGAAATGTCCGGTCAGTTTGGCATCCGGTGTCAGCGTGCCACTTTCGTACAGCGACCAGATTTCCCTGCCGTAGGCGGTGGTCAGCAGTTCCGGCGCGTAACGGCCGAAAAAATTCGTCAGGTTGAGCACGTCGCGCTCCAGCATGCTTTTCGCATGGTTGTTGCCGGCGGCGTCCACGGCCTGGGGCAGGTCGATGATCACCGGGCCCGTGCTGCCGACCAGCACGTTGAATTCGGACAGGTCGGCGTGGACGACGCCGGCGCACAGCATGCGCACCACTTCGGTCATCAGCGCGTGGTGGTAGCTGAGGGCCTGTTCCGCAGTGAATTCCACGTCATCCAGACGCGGCGCCGGATCGCCATTGGCGTCGGTCACCAGTTCCATCAGCAACACGCCTTCGTGGAAGTTGTACGGCACCGGCACGCGCACGCCTGCTGCGGCAAGACGGTACAGCGCATCAACCTCGGCGCTTTGCCAGGCTTCTTCCTGGGCCTTGCGGCCGTAACGCGTACGTTTTTCCATGGCACGGGCGCGGCGGCTGTTTTTGGTCTTGCGGTTTTCGGTGTAATCCACCGCCTGGCGGAAGCTGCGCTTGTTGGCTTCCTTGTAAACCTTGGCGCAGCGGATTTCCGTGCCGCAGCGGACGATGTACACCGTCGCTTCCTTGCCGCTCATCAGCTGGCGGATGACGTCATCGATCAGGCCGTCTTCGACCAGGGGCTGGAGTCTTGCGGGGATTTTCATGGGGGACGAAGCTGAACCTGCGGCAGAAGGGCCACTATTATGGGGCCATAAGCAACTGGTTCCTGTGCAGGTTCAGCACGGGGAGTTCTGCACCCAAAGTGCCGTGACGGCGATGTTATGCCGGGTCATCCCGGTTCAAGGCACAATACGGCCTCAAATGCCCAGAGAATTCGACCTGATCCGTCAGTACTTCACCCATGCCGCGCCGCGTACCGCGCTCGGTGTCGGTGACGATGCCGCGCTGATCAGAGCCGGCAAGGGCCAGTTGCTCGCGGTGGCCGCCGACATGCTGGTGGCCGGACGGCATTTCTTCAGGGACGCCGATGCGGAATCCATCGGCCACAAGGCGCTGGCGGTGAACCTGTCGGATATGGCGGCGATGGGCGCGACACCGCGCTGGGCGACCATGGGTATCGCGCTGCCGCGCGCCGATGCGCGCTGGGTGGCGGCCTTCTCCAAAGGTTTCATGGCACTGGCGCGCAAACACGGTGTCGATCTGATCGGCGGCGACACCACGCGCGGGCCGCTGAACATTTGCGTGCAGATCATCGGCGAAGTGCCGGCATGCCAGGCCCTGCGCCGCGATGGCGCCAAAGCCGGGGACGACATCTGGGTGTCGGGCACGCTGGGTGATGCCGCGCTGGCGGTGGCTGCAAAATCCAAACGCATCAAATTAAAACCCGCTGAACTGAAGCAGGCGCAGCAGCGTCTCGACCGGCCGCTGCCGCGTGTTGCGCTGGGTCTGGCCTTGCGCGGCGTGGCGCGCAGTGCGATCGATGTTTCCGATGGCCTGGTCGCTGACCTTGGCCATATCTGTGAGCGTTCAAAGGTCGCTGCGGTGGTCGCGTTTGAGCGACTGCCGGTGTCGGCGCTGTTGCAGCGTTATTTGCAATCGCCAGTCGCACAGTCGGCCGTGCTTGCCGGTGGGGATGATTACGAACTGTGTTTCACCGCGGCTCCGGCGAAACGTGCGGCGGTTGAGCGTGCGGCCTTGCGTGCCCGCGTCAGGGTGATGCGCATCGGTCGTGTGATTCGTGCGCCGGCGGGGGTGTGCAGCGTGGTGGTTGTTGATCGGGATGGTTTGCCGCTGCAGCTCGCGCGAAAAGGGTTTGATCACTTTAGGTGAGAATATCGAGATTGGCCCCTTTAATCTTGCATCTAACTCTTCTTCCTTCTCAACCGACGTGATCCCCAATTTTAGTAGCAGTTTGCATTAGAGTCCGCGCCGTTTAATTGGGCTGCAATGCGTGCGGCGTAAACCGCCGGTCGCAGCCCGCCCAACTGCTTCTTCGGCCGCCGCTCGTTGAAATTAAAGGGGCCGGGCTCGATATATCCAAGCGCACAGCGCCTGGATTCAAATAAACATAAATAAAAACAATAGTTTATGGTGATTTCTGTTGGACTGCTCTCCGCCATCCTGATTTAAGTAGGCCATCCCGCTGATCCCGCCACAGCATCAGGGCTACCCTTGCCCGATTGACGGCCCGTATACCGATGCTATACGATCAATCCTGTGATCAAAACTTTCCGGCATAAAGGCCTTGCTGCTTTTTTCGAGAAGGGCAGCAAAGCCGGTATCCGGGCGGATCATGCGTCGAGGCTGGCGCGGCAATTGCGGCGGCTGGACGAAGCGATCAGCCCGACGGACATGAATATCCCCGGCTGGAGACTGCATCCGTTGCGCGGGGCGCTTGCTGGGCATTATGCGGTGTGGGTCAGCGGCAACTGGCGCCTGACTTTTGCTTTTGAGGGCGTTCATGCCGTACTGGTGGACTATCAGGATTATCACTGACAGGAATTTGAGCATGAGCAGAATGCACAACCCGCCGCATCCCGGCGAAACGCTGCGGGAAGACGTGTTACCCGCGTTGGGGCTGACGGTCACCGAGGCAGCGGCACAGCTGGGGGTCACGCGCGTGGCGCTGTCGCGAGTGCTCAACGGCCGTACGGCGATATCACCGGAGATGGCACTGCGTATCGAAAAGTGGCTGGGAGTGGAGAATGGCGGCCGCGCGGATGTGTGGCTGGCGGAGCAGGCTTCCCATGATCTGCTGCAGGCCCGCAAAGCCTTCAAGTCCAAGGTGAAGCGCGCGCCCGCGATGGCGGCCTGAGCGCAAAGGAGGGTGCGCGATGCACCGCCGCCCGCGCAACCACCTCGACTACAACCGGGTTCCTTGCTTTTTCCCCGGAGACAATTACCTGCGCTGCGCAGTAGAGCGACAGAACAGGTTTGATTATTTTGGCTGAAACTTTCACCCGCCCGACCCTGCGCTTCGTTTACCGCCACCCGGCGCATTTCATCGCGTTCGGCGGTGGCATCGGCCTGATCCCGTTTGCGCCGGGCACCTTCGGCACGCTGTTGGCGATACCGCTGTTCCATGTCCTGCAATCGCTACCGGCGCCGTGGACCTTCCTCGTTGTGATCGTCGCGCTGTTCTGGCTCGGCGCCTGGGCCTGTGCGGTGGCCGGCCGTGCGCTGGGTGCTGCGGATCACGGCGGCATGGTGTGGGATGAAGTGGTGGCCTTCTTGCTGGTGCTGTTTTTTGTGCCGGCGGGTGATTATTGGCAGGCTTTTGCTTTTGTGGTGTTCCGCTTTTTTGACATCTTCAAGCCGCCGCCCATTCGTTACTATGACCGCACGCTGAAGAATGGTTTCGGCGTGATGTGGGATGACCTGATTGCCGCGGCGTATACCTTGCTGGTGCTCGCGGCTTTTTACGCATGGCTCGGATAGTGGAGGGGACTGACGATGCCGGACAAAAAGCTGTTTGAACTGGCGGAGCAGGTGGGCGTGGCGCTGCAGGCGCAGGGGCTGATGCTGGCAACGGCGGAATCCTGCACGGGTGGCTGGGTGGCGCAGGCGGTGACGGCGGTGCCCGGCAGTTCGCAATGGTTTGAACGCGGTTTTGTGACCTATACCTATATCTCCAAGCGCGAAATGCTCGGCGTCAGCCAGGACACACTGGGCAGGCACGGTGCGGTGTCGGAGCCGACGGTGCGCGAGATGGTGACCGGCGCGCTGGCCAACAGCCATGCGCAAATTGCCGTGGCAGTGAGCGGCACGGCGGGACCATCGGGTGGCACAGCGGACAAGCCGGTGGGGACAGTGTGTTTCGCCTGGGGCGTCAAAAACGGCGAGCCGAAAAGTGCGACGCGCCACTTTCCGGGGGACCGTGAAGCGGTGCGCCGGGGATCGGTCGAATTTGCGTTGAACGGGGTACTCGGATTGCTGCCCGCAGTGCTGGTGTAAACATTAAGTATTTGTTTTTATTAGTAATTTAGTATTTTATCTGGTGATTTACACACTACTGTATAAATAACCAGTTTTTTCCAAAAATTTATGTATAATGCGGCCGTCACCTGAACAAACAGCATTACCCCCAAGTGCAGTTCTGGGTTGAACTGCGCGACTGAACCGGATCGAAGAACTGAGAGGGCATCATGGACGAAAACAAAAGCAAGGCACTCGCGGCAGCACTGTCGCAAATCGAAAAACAATTCGGCAAGGGTTCGGTCATGCGCATGGGCGAGGCCGACATTGCACGGGACATCCAGTCGGTATCGACCGGTTCGCTGGGGCTCGACATCGGGCTCGGCATCGGCGGCCTGCCGCGCGGCCGGGTGGTTGAAATCTACGGTCCGGAATCCTCGGGCAAAACCACGCTGACGCTGTCGGTGATCGCGCAGATGCAGAAGCTCGGCGGGTCAGCGGCGTTCATCGACGCAGAACACGCGCTCGACCCGCAGTACGCCGTCAAGCTGGGCGTCAAGGTCGATGAACTGATCATCTCGCAGCCCGACAACGGCGAGCAGGCGCTGGAAATCGCCGACATGCTGGTGCGTTCGGGTTCGGTCGACGTGGTGGTGATCGATTCGGTGGCCGCGCTGGTGCCGCGCGCCGAGATCGAAGGCGAGATGGGCGAACCGCAGATGGGCCTGCAGGCACGGCTGATGTCGCAGGCGCTGCGCAAACTGACCGCCAACATCAAACGTTCG
>CAMBCD010000067.1 GCA_945863085.1 Bordetella parapertussis | reverse complement strand
TACGGGGCCTGAAAACCGTTTACCGCCAAGGCGCCAAGAGCGCCAAGAACTGCAAATGCAAAATCTTTGGCAATAACGAAAATCGGACGCCGACTGTTTTTGTATCTGGCATTTCGATTGAAGTGGTTTTCTTGGCGTTCTTGGCGTCTTGGCGGTGAACGGGGTTCAAGCCCCGTATTTTTTACGGTAGTCGCCGAAAATATCGTCGACCGACGGTTCGCGCGGCGGGATCACGCGCACGATGCGCGTGGTGTTCATGAAGTGTCTGTAATTCAGGTTTTCCGAAAAACTGTTGCCGCCCCAGGTGCCGCAGCCCATGGTCAGCGAAAACGGCAGGCCGTTGTCGAAGCTGCCGCCGTTGGCGATGGCGTGGGCCTGGTTGACGATCACCCGGCAGACCGTCATTTCCATTCCAAGTCTTTGAATTTGTTCATTATTTTTTGTGTGTATGCCGCAGGAATGGCCGTCGCCCTGATAGTCGTAGATGGCGCGCAGCGTGTTGAAGGCCTGGTCGAAATCTCGCGCCTTGTAGAGCGTCATCACCGGCGACAGTTTTTCGCCGGAGAAGGGTGCGGCCTTTCCGGTATTTTCTTCCTCAACCATCAGGCATTTTGCGCTGACGAGTTCAGGGCGTGTGAGTCCGGCTACGGCGCAGATTCTGGCGACACTTTGTGCGGTGACCGCGGGCGACAGTTTTCCGCCCGGGAACATGGCTTTCAGCAGCGTCTCTTTTTCCGCGGCGGTCAGCAATGCGCCACCGACGGCGGTCAAGGCTTTGATCATGCGCTCATACACCGCGGCATGGATGATCACGCTGTTTTCCGATGAGCAGCTGGTCGCGTTGTCGAAAATCTTCGAGCGCATGATTTTTTCCGCGGCATCGCTGCAATTGGCCGATTCATCCACGATCACCGCAACATTGCCGGCGCCGACGCCCAGCGCCGGTGTGCCGCTGGAATAACCCGCGCGCACATTGGCCTGTGAGCCGGTGACGACCACCAGATCGCACTGGCGCATCAGTTCCTGGCTCAGTTCCTTGGTCACCGGCTGCGGCAGCGTCTGCACCAGATCTGCCGGGGCGCCGATGCGCGCGAATTCGGCGTGGATGAATTCCAGCAGTTTCGCCGCCGTCGAGCAGCCCTTGGGCGAGGGTGACAGGATCACGGCATTGCCGCATTTCAGTGCGTTGATGATGTTGTTGGCGGGGGTGGCGCCGGGATTGGTCGAAGGCACGACTGCGGCAACGACGCCGACCGGGCGCGCGATTTCGGTGATGCCCAGTTCCGGGTATTCGGCGAGTACACCGGTGGAAACGGCGCCCTGCAGGTCGCGCAGCAGGCCGAGGGTCTTGCGGTGGTTTTTGTTGATTTTGTCGGCGACGTTGCCGAGGCCGGTGTCGCGTACCGCGATCTCGGCGAGCATTGTGTTGCGGCCGGGCTCCATGATCGCCCAGCCGGCTGCGGTAACCAGCTCATCGAGTTGCGCCTGGGAATACTTGGCGATTGAAGCTTGCGCGCGGCGCGCACGCGCGACCAGTGCCGAAACAGTTTGTGCGGCGGGTGAATGCGTGACCTGCGAATCGTTTTCAGCCATGTCGGATCCCGGGTTTGCGCCGGCCTGCATATCCCTTGCGGCCGGCGTCGTGTTGATTTGATGGACATTATAGCCAGCCCCGGACCACGACCGGTTTTGCTGTGCGCGACGGACAAAAATTGATAGACTCGCGGTTCCCGAAAAACGACAACACCAGTTTATGAAATGGCAGACTCAAAGTATTTCAAATTTCAGGGAAAAATCGTTTTCATCGGTTTCGGCTCGGTCGCACAGGGTGTACTTCCGCTCCTGTTGCGCCATATCGACATGCCGAGCGAGCGGATTTCGATCATTACCGCGCATGACCGCGGTCGCGCCGAAGCGGCATCGTTCGGCATCCGTTACGAAATAAATCCTCTCACGCGCGAAAACTATCGCGCGATCCTCGGCCCCAGGCTGGAGCGGGGCGATCTGCTGATCAATCTGTCGGTCGACGTGGCCAGTTCCGCGCTGATTGAGTTTTGCTGCGAAAAAGGCATTCTCTACACCGATTCCTGCATCGAACCCTGGGCGGGTGGTTATACCGACCAATCGGTGTCGGCGTCGCGCCGTTCCAACTACGGCCAGCGCGAGGAGGTCATCGCGCTGCGCAAAAAATTCCCCAAGGGCCCGACGGTGATCCCGACGCACGGCGCCAATCCCGGGCTGATTTCGCACTGGGTGAAACAGGCGCTGGTCAATTTGTCGAAGGATATCCTCGGCAGCACGACGATTCCGCGGACCAAGGCGGAATGGGCGCAACTGGCGATGGACCTCGGTGTGAAGAGCATTCATTGCTCCGAACGCGATACCCAGTACGCCCTGCCGCGCAAACGTGTCGGCGAGTTCGTCAATACCTGGTCGGTCGACGGTTTCATCGGGGAAGGCTCACAGCCCTGTGAACTGGGCTGGGGTTCGCACGAAAAATATTTCCCGCCGGAAGGGCAGCATCATGACCATGGCTGCAAGGCGGCGATTTTCCTGAACCGTCCCGGCGCGTCGGTGAAGGTGCGCACCTGGACGCCCAATGCCGGTGCATTCCATGGTTTCCTGATTACGCACGGCGAGGCGATTTCGATTTCGGATTACCTGACCGTCAAAAAAGGCGACCAGGTCCTGTACCGGCCGACCTGCCACTACGCCTATCATCCCTGCGACGACACCGTGCTGTCGGTGCATGAGCTTGCAGGGCGCAACTGGGTGGGGCAGGAGCAGCGCCGCTTGTACCGCGACGAAATTACCGAAGGCACCGACGAACTCGGTGCGCTGCTGCTGGGCCACAGGAAGGGCGCCTACTGGTATGGCTCGCAGTTGTCGATCGGCGAGGCGCGCAAGCTGGCGCCGTACAACAATGCGACCAGCCTGCAGGTGGCCGCGGGTGTGCTCGGCGGCATCGTGTGGGCGATGGAAAATCCGCAGGCCGGCATCATCGATCCCGACGACATGGATTACCGTCGCGTGCTCGAAATCGCCAAACCTTATCTGGGCAAGGTGGTCGGCGCCTATTCGGACTGGACGCCGCTGCAGGGTCGCAACCATCCTTTCGCCGAGGATGTTGACGCCTCGGATCCCTGGCAGTTCAAAAACATCCGCGTGACTTGACGCGCTGATTGCAGTGATCGTTCGCCCTTCGACAAGCCTGTCCTGAGCGAAGTCGAAGGGCTCAGGGCGAACGGTAATTAGTTCAGCGTGATCTTTGCGTCGGCGACAATCTTCTTGAACTTGGCGATTTCAGAACGCACCAGTTCGCCCAGCTGTTCCGGCGTGCCGCCGACCGGATCGACGCCCAGTTCGGCCATGCGTCCCTTCATTTCCGCGTTTTTGACGATCACGGAAATTTCCGCGTGCAGGCGCTTGACGATGTCGTTCGAGGTGCCGCGCGGCACAAAAGTCGCCCACCACTGGCTGACTTCGAAACCCGGCATGCCGGTTTCGGCAAAGGTTGCCACTTCGGGAAAGGCCGAGGAGCGCTGCGCGGAGGTCATGCCGACGGCGCGGATGCGGCCGCTCTTGATGTGGGGCGCGGCGACCGGCAGCGCAAGGAAGGCGCTCGGCGAGTGGCCGCCCATCAGGTCGGTCAATTGCGGTCCGCCGCCTTTGTACGCGACATGGAGGACGTCGATGCCGGTCAGCAGTTTCATCCACTCGCCGGCCATGTGCTGCGCACTGCCGGAGCCGATTGAGGCGTAACTGATGGCGCCCGGCTGTTTCTTTGCCAGTGCGATGTATTCCTTCATGTTTTTTGCCGGCAGCGAGGGATGCACCACCAGCACCAGCGGCGAAATGCCGACCTGGGTGATTGGTGTAAAGTCCTTGATCGGGTCGTAAGTCATTTTCGGATACAGCGCGACGTTGAGCGCAGCTTCACCCGAAGTGCTCATCAGGATGGTGTAGCCGTCAGGCGCACTGCGAGCCGCAAGTTCGGCCCCGACCATGCCGGAGGCGCCGCCACGGTTGTCGACGAGCACCTGCTGCCCCAGCTTGTCACCGAGCAGCTTGGCGATCGGGCGGCCGAGAATATCGGTGCCCCCGCCCGGCGGGTAGGGAATGATCATGCGCATGGGTTTGACGGGGTATTTCGCCTGGGCAAATGCACCGCCGGCAAGGGCAAACAACAACAGCGATACCAGAACACGTGCAAACATGGTTCTCCTCCGAGTTGGTTTGGTGATGCGTTGAAAAATCCACGACTGCCTGTTTTTATTGTCTGGACAGCCTAGAGGAGATCGTGGCGGCGATGCAAGCGCGTTGCTCTGATTTTGTGCCGCGCTCGCAGGTATTTCGTAGGTATTTGATTAAAATATGATTTTTGCAAGGGAGTGGCCATGACAGGACATCTTGCTGTGGCAAGGCCCTCGGCCTGGGTGCAGCGCTGGGCGCCGCTGGTGCCTGCCGGCGGCCCCGTGCTGGACGTGGCCTGCGGCGGCGGCCGCCATTCGCTGTTTTTCGCTGCGCGTGGCCATCCGGTGACTGCCGTGGATCGTGATCCTGCTGCGATCACTGCATTGGCAGGTCAGGCCGGCATTTCTGCGTTGTGCGCTGATATCGAGAACGGGCCCTGGCCCTGTGCCGGACAGCAGTTTGCCGCCGTGGTGGTCACCAATTACCTGCACCGGCCGCTGTTCCCGGCCCTGATGGCGACGCTGGCTCCGGGTAGTGTGCTGATTTACGAGACTTTTGCGCAGGGCAACGAGGCTTACGGCCGTCCCGCCAACCCGGATTTTCTGCTGCAGCGGGGCGAATTGCTGCGTGCCGTGGGCCCGGCCCGGGTGGTGGCTTATGAGGATCTGTATGTGGAGCAACCCAGGCCGGCCATGATGCAGCGCATTTGCGCCGTGGTCACAGCGGGCCCAATCGGCGAAAATCCTTTTTAATTCATACGGCTTTCGCGGCGCAACAATAACCGGTTCAAATTGACCGGATTCGGTGCAATCGGTAAAATCCGACGGTTTACTCAAGCTGGACCGGAAATGCGGGTCAAGTTCGTCGCAGGTAACTGGAAAATGAATGGCAATCTGGCTTCGAACGAGGCCTTGTTGCAGGTTCTACTACCCGCTCTGGCGGAAATTACCGCTGCCGAAACCGTAGCTGTTGAAACCGTAATTTGTCCGCCGCATGTTTATCTGTCGCAGCTGCGGCCGCTGCTCCGCGGTTCGAAAACGGCGCTGGGCGGACAGGACTTGTGCCAGTACGGCAACGGCGCCTACACCGGTGGTGTTTCGGCGGCGATGCTGAAGGATATGGGTTGCAGTCATGTGATCGTCGGGCATTCCGAACGGCGTGCGCTGTTCGGCGAGACCGATGAACTGGTGGCGGAGAAGTTTACAGTGGCGCAGCAGGCGGGATTGATGCCGATGCTGTGCGTGGGTGAAACACTGGCGGAACGCGAAGCCGGAACGACCGAAGCAGTGGTGGCCAGGCAGTTGCAGGCGGTGATCAGGCGTTCAGCTGCGGCGGCGTTGCGGAATTCGGTGATTGCCTATGAACCGGTGTGGGCGATCGGTACCGGCAAGACGGCAACGTCACAGGAGGCGCAGGCAGTACATGCCTTCATTCGCGGCCAGGTGGCGAATGCGGATCCTGCGGTGGCTGATGCAGTGCGTATTGTGTATGGCGGCAGCGTGAAGGCAGCCAATGCCGGTCAGTTGTTTGCAATGCCGGATATTGATGGCGGCCTGATCGGCGGTGCCGCGCTGGTGGCTGAAGAATTTGCTGCGATCTGCCGGGCGGCGGCGCAGAAACATTAACGCGGTAAATTAAACGCGGTAAACAAGGTAGAAACGGCATGGAAGTCGCGATTCTGGTGGTACACGTAATCGCAGCATTGACCATCATCGGTCTGGTGCTGTTGCAACATGGCAAGGGCGCTGACATGGGCGCGGCATTTGGCAGCGGTTCCGCGGGCAGTGTGTTCGGCTCGTCCGGTTCGGCCAATTTCCTCAGCCGCACCACGGCAGTCATCGCGACGATATTTTTCGTCACCAGCATAGGCCTGACCATAGTCTCGTCGAAGAAAACCACGGACAAGGGCCTCATGGCGCAACCGGTGGAGCAGCCCGCGTCGTCGTCTTTGCCCGCACAGATACCGACGCCGCCGCCATCAGTGCCGGCTTCCGCGGTACCGGTGCCCCAGGCGCCGGCTGCCGCGGGTGATGCCAAGGCGGGGGATGTACCCGTAAGCGCCCCCAAATAAGGTTGCCAAGCAAGAAGTTACCCAGGTTAGTACCCAAACAAGTTCGCAAACAAGGCAGCAAAAGCAGGAGTGATGCAACCGGCCGCAGTGACCTCGCCGGTTCATGACAGCAACAAATAAGTCGACGTGGTGGAATTGGTAGACACGCCGTCTTGAGGGGGCGGTGGCGAAAGCCGTGAGAGTTCGAGTCTCTCCGTCGACACCAGATGAGTGGCACAGGCAGTGCAGGGGCGCCCGGCAACGGGCCGCAAAGTTTCACGTAACGTTGCAGAAGGCAGCAGATGCTGGAAGGCTATTTTCCGATTCTGATGTTTATCGCCGTCGGCCTCGCCTTCGGCGTCGCTCCGGTTGCCGCCGGCTGGATCGCCAGCCGTGTCGTCGGGTCGCACCGTCCCGACCAGCAGAAATTGTCGCCCTACGAGTGCGGCTTCGAGGCCTTCGAAGACGCCCGCATGCGCTTCGATGTGCGTTATTACCTGGTCGCAATCCTGTTCATCCTGTTCGACCTTGAAATTGCTTTCCTGTTTCCCTGGGCCGTGGTGCTGCAGGAACTCGGCCTGTTCGGGTTCTTTTCCATGATGATTTTCCTTGCCATTCTGGTTGTGGGCTTTATTTATGAGTGGAAAAAAGGGGCGTTGGAGTGGGAGTGAACGAATGAGCCACCGAGCAGGGGCCCCGCGCTTGCGCGGGGATGCGAGTCAGGCGAATGAGTTCGGGCGCCGACCCATGGCTGTGAGTTGCTTGCCAAAACCGTTCGGAGGCGCCGACAAGAGCCGTCTCCCAACCAAAGGCTCGAGGTAAACCATGGGCGCCATCGAAACCCTCAACGAAAACCTGAACGACAAGGGTTTCATGACCACGTCGGTCGATGCACTGGTCAACTGGACGCGCACCGGCTCGTTGTGGCCGATGACCTTCGGTCTGGCCTGCTGCGCCGTGGAAATGATGCATGCCGGTGCTGCGCGTTACGACCTCGACCGGTTCGGCATCGTGTTCCGTCCCAGCCCGCGCCAGTCCGACGTGATGATCGTTGCCGGCACGCTGTGCAACAAGATGGCGCCGGCGCTGCGCAAGGTTTACGACCAGATGGCCGAGCCGCGCTGGGTGATCTCGATGGGGTCCTGCGCCAACGGCGGCGGTTATTACCATTATTCCTATTCGGTGGTCCGCGGCTGCGACCGCATCGTGCCCGTCGACATTTACGTGCCGGGCTGTCCGCCGACTGCCGAGGCGCTGCTCTACGGCATCATCCAGCTGCAGAACAAGATCAAGCGCACCAACACCATTTCCCGCTAGCCGTCACCAGCCGCCAGCCAACCTTCATGACCACCCGCCTCGAAACCCTGACCGCCGCGTTGCAGACCGCGCTCGGCGAAAAACTGGTCAGCGCTACCACCGCGCTGGGCGAGGTGACCGTGGTGGTGAAGGCAGAACAACTGCTCGCCGCCGGTGCAATCCTGCGCGACGACCAGTCGCTGCAGTTCGAGCAATTGATCGACCTTTGCGGCATGGATTACAGCGACCATGGCGAAGGCAGCTGGCAGGGATTGCGTTTCGCGGTGGTGTACCACCTGCTGAGCATTGCCCATAACTGGCGGCTGCGGCTGCGCGTGTTTGCACCGGACGATGGTTTCCCGGTGGTGGCGTCGGTGCTCGAGCTGTGGTCATCCGCCAACTGGTATGAGCGCGAGGCCTTCGACCTCTACGGCATCATGTTCACCGGGCACCCGGACCTGCGCCGGCTGCTGACCGACTATGGTTTTGTCGGTCATCCCTTCCGCAAGGATTTTCCGCTGTCGGGCAACGTCGAAATGCGTTACGACCCCGACCAGCAGCGCGTCATTTACCAGCCGGTGACCATCGAGCCGCGCGTGATCACGCCGCGTATCGTCCGCGAGGAGCACTACGCGGACTCTGAAGGTTTCCGCAAGGGTTAGGCATGGCCGAAATCAAAAATTACACGATGAACTTTGGCCCGCAGCATCCGGCAGCCCACGGCGTGTTGCGCCTGGTGCTGGAACTCGACGGCGAAGTCATCGAACGCGCCGATCCGCATATCGGGCTGCTGCATCGCGCGACCGAAAAACTCGCCGAACACAAGACCTTCATCCAGTCGGTGCCGTACATGGACCGCCTCGACTATGTGTCGATGATGGCCAATGAACACGCTTATGTGATGGCCATCGAGAAGCTGCTCGGCATCGAAGTGCCGGAACGCGCGCAGTACATCCGCGTACTGTTCGACGAAATCACGCGTCTGCTGAACCACCTGCTGTGGCTGGGCTGCCATGGCCTCGACATCGGCGCGATGACGGTGTTCCTGTACTGCTTCCGTGAGCGCGAAGACCTGTTCGACACCTACGAAGCGGTGTCCGGTGCGCGCATGCATGCCGCCTACTACCGTCCGGGTGGTGTTTACCGCGACCTGCCGGACACGATGCCGCAGTACCATGCCTCGCGTATTCATAACGCGGCAGCGATCAAAGGCATGAACGAAAATCGCCAGGGTTCGCTGCTCGATTTCATCGAAGATTTCAGCAAACGCTTCCCGACCTATGTCGATGAATACGAAACCCTGCTGACCGACAACCGCATCTGGAAACAGCGCACCGTCGGCATTGGCGTGGTGTCGCCGGAACGTGCGCTGTCGCTGGGCTTTACCGGGCCGATGCTTCGCGGTTCGGGTATCGAGTGGGATCTGCGCAAGAAACAGCCCTATGAAGTCTATGACCGCATGGATTTCGACATCCCGGTGGGCGTCAACGGTGACTGTTACGACCGTTATCTGGTGCGCATCGAAGAAATGCGGCAGTCGAACCGTATCGTCAAACAATGCGTCGACTGGCTGCGCAGGAACCCGGGGCCGGTGATGGCCGACAGCCATAAGGTTGCACCGCCGTCACGCCTCGCGATGAAAACCAATATGGAAGAGCTGATCCACCATTTCAAGCTGTTCACCGAGGGCATGCATGTGCCGCCGGGCGAGGCTTATGCGGCAGTGGAGCATCCCAAGGGCGAGTTCGGCATTTACCTGGTGTCTGACGGCGCCAACAAGCCGTACCGCCTGAAAATCCGCGCGCCGGGTTTTGCCCATCTCGCAGCGCTCGATGAAATGGCCCGCGGCCACATGATTGCCGACGTGGTGGCGATCATCGGTACGCAGGACATCGTGTTCGGGGAAATAGACAGATGAGTGAGCGATGAACGCGCCCCTGATGTTGTCTCCAGAATCGCTGGCGAAGATTGACAAGGCCGTGGCGAAGTATCCGCCGGAGCGCAAGGATTCGGCGGTGATGGCGGCGCTGACCATTGCCCAGGATGAGAAGGGCTGGCTGGCGACGGAGACCATGGATTTTGTCGCGCAGTACCTGGGCATGCCGCCGGTCGCCGTGTACGAGGTCGCGACCTTCTACACCATGTACAACATGAAACCCGTCGGTAAATACAAGCTGACCATCTGCACCAACCTGCCTTGCGCGCTGCAGGGCGCGACGCATGCTGCGGAACACCTGAAAAAGGCGCTGGGCATCGGTTACAACGAGACCACCGCCGACGGCGTTTTCACGCTGAAGGAGGGCGAGTGTATGGGCGCCTGCGGTGATGCGCCGGTACTGCTGCAGAACAACAAGCTGATGCTGTGCGCGATGAGCCCGGAAAAGATTGATCAGTTGATCGGCAAACTTAAAACGGAAGGGGCCAAGTGATGGGCTTACCAATTCCACCGTTTGCCGGTGACCTGTTTGGCCCCGACGCCGTGATCATGAAGGGCGTCAATGGTTCCAACTGGAAACTCAGGGATTACGAAGCGCGTGGCGGTTATGCAGCGCTGAAAAAAATCATCGCCGAGAAGATTCCGCCCGAGAACATAGTCAACGAGCTGAAAAAATCCGCCCTGCGCGGTCGCGGCGGTGCGGGTTTCCCGACGGGGCTGAAGTGGAGCTTCATGCCGCGCCAGTTCCCCGGCCAGAAATACCTCGTGTGTAATTCGGACGAAGGCGAACCGGGCACATTCAAGGATCGCGACATCCTGCGTTACAACCCGCACAGCCTGATCGAGGGCATGATCATCGGCGGTTACGCGATGGGCATCACCGTGGGTTACAACTACATCCACGGCGAGGTGTGGGATGTTTACGAACGCTTCGAGGAAGCGCTGGATGAGGCGCGCGCCGCGGGTTATCTCGGCGACAAAATCCTCGGCACCGACTTTTCCTTCCAGTTGCATGGCCACCACGGTTACGGCGCCTATATCTGCGGCGAAGAAACCGCGTTGCTGGAGTCGCTCGAAGGCAAGAAGGGGCAGCCGCGCTTCAAGCCGCCGTTCCCCGCGAGTTTCGGGCTGTACGGCAAACCGACCACCATCAACAACACCGAAACCTTCGCTGCGGTGCCGTGGATCATCGTCAACGGCGGCGAGGCTTTCCTCAATCTCGGCAAACCCAACAATGGCGGCACCAAGCTGTTTTCGGTTTCGGGTGACGTGGCGCGGCCGGGCAATTTTGAAGTCAAACTCGGCACGCCGTTCCCCAAGCTGCTGGAAATGGCCGGCGGCATGCGCGACGGGCGCAAGCTGAAAGCCGTCATCCCCGGCGGCTCGTCGATGCCGGTGCTGACCGCCGACGTGATGATGGCCACCGACATGGATTACGACTCCATTGCCAAGGCCGGCTCGATGCTCGGTTCCGGCGCGGTGATCGTGATGGATG
>CAMBCD010000066.1 GCA_945863085.1 Bordetella parapertussis | reverse complement strand
CGCTTCACCTTCGCCATGTTGGTGCCTTCGATGCGGATCAGGCTGGTCGGCCCCTCGCGTTTCGGCGAATGCAGGTCGCCCTCGTTGTAGACATGCGCGACGCCCGGCGTCAGCTTGTAGGTGCGCGTGTGCTTCACCTTGCCCGGCTTGTCGGCACTGCCCGGCTCCAGCAGTTGGTAATCACGCATCTCGGTCTCGCCGCGCGCCT
Organism: Bordetella parapertussis; assembly: GCA_945863085.1. The sequence goes on along the minus strand of CAMBCD010000066.1, from coordinate 10,877 downwards.
GACCGTAAATCGCCCAAGAATGCGCATGGTCATGCGGACCACTGGTTTTGGCGTCGGTGTAATCATGCGCCAGGATGCAGAAACCGAACTCCGGATCTTCGTAAATGATCTTGCGTTCACCGACGCTCGAATCGACGTGTTTGTCGATGAATTGTTTGTCCTTCAGCACTTCCTGCAGCAATGCGGCAACCTTTTTGCGCCCGGCCGGGCCCGGTTCGGCCTTGATGAAGTCGTGGCATTGCGCGGCAAACTGTTCCAGCGTGTGTCCCATGTCAGCTCTCCTCTCAAAATGCGATATGCGATAGGGCTTGTTGACCATCATTGTGCCGCAATGACTGCCGCGCTGAACAGCGGCTTTGCTGATCCTGATCAAATCCCGCGCAAATATCCGCAACCCGCATTGCGGACTCCCGGGCGGCAGCGATCAGGCGCCCACGGGGGTGATGCGGAACTCCACCACCGAAGTTTCGCCCTTCAGCCGTTCCGACAGCACGTTCATGTTGCGCGCGTTCAAGGTCTTGATGCCCATCTGGTATTCAAAACTCTGCCCGCCGTCGGTCAGCTCGTAGGTCATGTTGGCAATCGAAAAACCCGTGGCCTTGGTGATGGCGCGCAAATCCGCCTCGGTCATCACGCTGGCGCGCCTGAACTTGATATGGAACTGGGCATAAAACTCGGTGGGCATCCGGTTCTCGATCCAGCGGAACGACGACAGCGTGAACAGCGTCGCCGCCACCGCCAGCATCGCCGGAATGTAGAAGCCGATGCCGAACAGGATGCCGATCGCCGCCGTGACCCAGATCGACGCCGCAGTGGTCAGGCCACGCACCGACAGGCCCTCGCGCATGATCACGCCGGCGCCAAGGAAACCGATGCCGGTCATGATGCCCTGCGCCATGCGTGTCGGATCAACAACAACCCGCGAGCTGCCGTGCTGCGTGAACCACTGGCTTTCATACACCGTCACCAGCATCAGCAGCGCCGACGCCAGGCACACCAGCGTGTGCGTGCGGAATCCCGCAGGACGACCGTGATAACTGCGCTCAATGCCGATCATGCCGCCGGCCGCCAGTGCGGCACCCAGCCGCACCGTCATGTCGAGCAACTCGCCGGTGATCATCATCTCCGCATTCTCCTTATTGTTGTTTTTAATGCCATATGTTCCTCCGCTGCCGATGTTACGCCGAAGCGACCGCGCGTCAACGAATTCCAGTCAGCATCTGGAACCGTCACTCCGATTCGCTCACGCCGTAACCGATGCCAAAGCACCGCCACCAATTTCGTAACTCAAGTGGGCAGCCGCCTTGCGCAATGCAGACTCATGCTTCGCACAAGCCTGACGCGTAAAACGGTCCAACGGCCCCGATACCGCGACGCAGCCAATCAACCGGTGATTCATGCCGAATACCGGAAATGCCACGCTCGCCACTTGCGGGTCTCTTTCTCCGCGGGTCGCGTGATGACCGATGCGGCGTATGCGTTCATAAAGTTCACCGGATTCCCCGGAAAACGCCAGCAGCACACGCCCGATCGCCCCGCGATTGACCGGGAGCATTTCCCCCATGCGCACATGATGCCGGATGGTCTGCGGCCCATCGACGCGCACGACGCAACTGCGGAAATTACCCTCACGCACATAGAATGCCGCGCTTTCGCCCGTGTTCTGCGACAGTTCGCGCAATACCGGCTCGATGCTTGCCGTCTGTCCGAATACGGTCTGATAACGCGCCCCGAGCCAGCCTGCACCGGGGCCCAGCCGCCACGACCCATTATCCAGTTGCACCAGATAACGTGCCGCCGCCATCGTCCGCGCGATGCGCAGTACCGTGGTCTTGTGCAAGCCGGTCCTGCGCGCCAACTCCCCCAAGGTCAGCGCGGCTTCGCTGGTATGGAACGCATCAAGAATCGCGAGCGCACGAGTCACGGCGACGACCCCGCCGCCCTTCACTACACCCTGATTACCCTGATTGCTCACCTGACTGTTCATGACCATCGTTTCATTGTACGAAACACCGTTGCGATCGGCAAGAGGGAGGTCTACAGTCCGCCCACTTTTTACCAGGGCCACGGCACCGCACCTCCAACTCACCCAAGGAAAAAAGATGGGCCATCGCAGTTATCCAGAAATTCGCAAGCACTTCGAGCGCACTGCACCGGAACTGGTCGCAGCAGCCCGTGAACTGCCCGCAGCAATACTCGCCGATGTTTACGGCAGGCGCGGCACCCTGCACGGGCGCATCACCGCGGTATCGCCGACCATGAAAGTGGCCGGACCGGCGATCACCGTTGAGGTACGGCCTGGCGACAACCTGATGATTCATGCGGCACTGGCCATCGCGCAGCCGGGAGATGTCATTGTCGTTGATGGCAAAGGTGACCAGACCTGCGCCCTGATCGGCGAAATCATGACCACCCAGGCCCAGCAGGGCGGGCTAGCCGGCATGGTGCTTGATGCCGCGGCGCGCGACGTCGAGGCCTTGCGCGCAAACGGCTTCCCCGTATTCTCGGTCGGCGCCAATCCCTCCGGGCCGACCAAATTTGTTCCAGGACGCGTCAACTGGCCAATCGCAATTGCCGGCGTCACCGTCAATCCCGGAGACCTGGTCGTCGGCGACGCCGACGGCGTAGTGGTCATCGCGCGCGAACGCGTTGCCGAAATGATCGAACTCGGCCGCAAAAAGGTCGCCGATGAATCTGCCCGCATTGCCGCGATCCACCAAGGCAAGCTGGTGCCGCACTGGCTGGCCGACGCGCTTCGCGCGGCCGGCGTGAAGTCCGGAGAGGCGGTTTGATGCCCGCAACGGTGCAGCAAAAACCGGCCATCGTTGTAACGGCAGCGGACCTGGCCGATGAGGCCCTCGCCTTGCTGGGTGACTTCGAAATTGTCTTTGCCGGAAAACAGCCCGACGAACAGACGCTGACGACGCTTTGCACCCGCCACCAGCCGGTGGCAATCATCGTGCGTTACGGAAAAATTACCCCGGGAATCATCGACGCGTCATCCCGACTGCGCGTAATCTCGAAGCATGGCAGCGGAATCGATACAATCGACGTCGAAGCAGCCCGTTCCCGCAACGTGGCCGTAAAAGCCGCGACCGCCGTCAATGCCGGAGCCGTGGCCGAGCATACCTGGGCGCTGATCCTCGCCTGCACCAAGTCCGTCACACAGTTGAACGCGCGGATGCATGCAGGGCATTGGGACAAGGCGACCCACAAAAGCATCGAACTCGGGGGACGCACGCTCGGACTGGTCGGACTGGGCGCCATCGGCCGGCGCGTCGCCGCCATGGGCACGGCCATGGGGATGCGCATCCTCGGACATGATCCGCACGTCAAGGTAGCGCCGCCGGACATCGTCATGACGACACTGCCGGAACTGCTGCAGGCAGCGGACATCGTCTCGCTGCACTGCCCGCTGACTGCGGACAACCGGCGCATGATCAACCGGGAAACCCTGTCACGGATGCGCCACGGCGCCATTCTGGTCAATACCGCACGTGGCGGTCTGGTCGATGAAGCGGCAGTCCGGGACGCCCTCGAATCGGGATGCCTGTGTGCCGCCGCCCTCGACAGTTTTGAGAACGAACCGCCGCCCCCGGAGCATCTGCTGCGCAACGTCACGAACCTGGTCATGACGCCGCACGTCGGCGGCGTCACCAGGGACGCCTACGTCAACATGGGCGTCGCTGCGGCACGCAACATTCTTGCCGAATTGCAGACGGCGGATTCGGCACGAACATAAGGCGCAATACCGGCAGGCCAGCCATCCGGCCCGCCGTAAACGGCAACATCACTACAATAACGGAGGAACACCATGCCACAAAAACCCAGCGCGTATCTGACTGCATTGTTGCTATGCATTGCCTGCGGGAGCGCAGTCGCGCAATCCGCATACCCGAACAAGCCCATTCGCTTCATCGTGCCCTTCCCGCCGGGCGGCGGCACTGACATCGTCTCGCGCATCGTCACCAATAAACTCTCTGAAAATCTCGGGGTGCAGGTCATCGTGGACAACCGCGGCGGCGCCGGCGGCACGCTGGGCATCGGCATGGCCGCAACCGGCACTCCGGACGGCTACACCCTGGTCATGGGACAGACCAGCAACCTCGCCATCGGCCCGGCCCTTTACCCCAAGCTGCCTTATGACACCTTCCGGGATTTCACCCCGGTCAGCCTGGTTTATGAAGCGCCTCTTGCGGTCAGCGTGTCGGCACGCTCTCCCATAAAGTCCGTCAAGGAACTGATTGCCAGTTCCAAAACCAAATCCGGCGGACTGAACTTCGCATCCCCCGGCAACGGAACCGTCGCACACCTCAGCGGCGAGCTTCTGAAAAAAGCCACGGCCATGAATTTCGTGCATATCCCGTACAAGGGCGCTGCCATGGCAATTCCCGATCTGATCGCGGGGCGTGCAGATTTCTACATCTCTTCGCTGGAGAGCGCAAAACCGCACATGCAGGCAGGAACGATCAAGGTCCTCGCAGTAACCTCGCTCAAGCGTGCCCCGGATGCACCGGACGTACAAACCATCGCCGAGGCAGGCTACAAGGGCTTCGAGGCCGTGACCTGGTGGGGCGTGCTCGCGCCGAACGGCACACCGCCGGCCATCGTCAAAAAACTCGCCGCTGAAATTGAGCGCGTTCTGGCAAACCCCGATACGGCCAAGCGTCTGGTGGGCCCCAAGGTTCAAACCGGACCGCAGGCCTTCGCCACGACACTGAAGGTCGATCACAAGAAATGGGCCGAGGTCGTCAGGGAATCAGGCGCCAAGGTCAACTGAGTCGGGACTTCCGCCTCCAGTCGGATGCCATCAGGAGCGATCCTGATGGCAGGATCATGCACCCCTGTCAGCGCCGCAGCCGCAGGTAAATCTCCGGCAGCTTGTTCGGCAGGCTGTTGATGTGGTCGAGCACCAGGTAATGCCCTGGGCCGAAAATCTGCGGCAGGTACTGGTTGGCCATGGTATCTACCGTGACGCAGAAGGGATGCACACCCTTGGCCACAGCCTCCTTCACCGCCATGCGCGTGTCCTCGTGCAGATAACGCCGGTCGCCGCCATCGTCGTAATCCTCGGGCCGGCCGTCGGACAGCAGCAGCAACAGCCGTCTCCTGCTTTCAACGCCCTCGAAACTCGCCGTGGCATGGCGGATCGCCGCCCCCATGCGCGTCGCCAGCCGCCCCGACATGCCGCCGATCTGCGCGCGGACCTCCTCGGTCAGCTCTTCGTCGAAATCCTTGAGCATGTAATAACTGACATTGTCGCGGTACTTGGAGCAGAAACCGGCGATCGAGTAGGCATCACCAACTTCCTCCATACCCTCGGCGAACAGCAGCACGCCGGCACGCACCCGGTCAACCAGCCGCCCGCCGCCTTCCGGCAGGTGCTGCATGATCGAGGTCGACATGTCGGCGAGCAGCGTCACCGCGACTTCGCGCTTGCGGATCTCGCGGCGCTTGTAAATGTTCGGCCGCGGCGAGCGCCCGGCTTTCTTTTCCGCGACATAACTGACTACCGCATTGAGATCCATGTCGTCACCGTCCAACTGCTGGGTCAGCGGCGCGGTGCGTGTCGGCTTCTGTGACTGGATGGCTTTTTTCAGGCGCTTCAGCGCATTCGCGTACTGCTTCATCAGCCGGTTGGTTTCGCCCATGTTCGATTCGGCGAGACGTTTTTCCTGTACCCAGCTCCAGTTGCGCTTGTAGCGCGACTCGCGGTAATCCCACTCCGGGTAGGGGATGCCCTTGTCGCTGCTGCCCTGATTCTGCCCTTCCTTGTCGCTTTGCCCGGACGCACGCGCCGACTGCCCCGACGATTCGCCATAACTCGGCATTTCCTTTTTTTCGCCGTCATCGCGCTGGTCGCCGGACTCGGCATTCTGCGGCGCTTCGGTTTCTTCGCCGCCCTCTTCCTGCTGTTCGCTTTTCTGCTCGGAGCCGGCCTGGGTCTGCTGCGACTGGTCGTCGCTTTCCTGCGGATGCGCCATGCGCGACGCATTCGGGCTGCGCCCCGGCAGGTACGCGGCATGGAAGGCTTCGAGATCGGTGACCACCGGCAGCGTCATCGCGCTGTAGATTTTTGCCGCGGCGCGCCAGGCATCGGCAATTGTTGCGCCCTCCACGAACAGCGGCGCAAAACGCTCATCCACGGCCCCGCCGGCATAATGCGCCAGTGCGGCCTCGATGCTCTCCAGTGCCAGGTCGTAGTAGGCCGCCGTTTCCGGGTGGCGCACGCCGAGGCCGTGCGCAGCATTGCGCAGCCGCTTCAGGTAATTCGGCACGTTGCGCTGCACGCGAAAATCGACACGCAGGTCTTCGCAGATGTCCAGTATCAACTGAAAACGCAGGGCATCGTCGCCAAAACGCAGGAACAGCGGCCCCCAGGACACCGGCCCTTTGACCGGGAAATCGACTTTGGCTTCGGCGAACATCGCCTGCATCGCCGTACGCTCGAAGGTGCGGTAATACATATGGCCGGCGACATGCAGCACGGCGAGGATGGCCTCCTCGCGGTCGGCCATCACCGCCGGAAAATAAATGCTCTTGCCGTCGGTCTCGATGAAGGGCCGGCCCTTTTCCGGCGACCAGGTGCTTTCCTTCAGCTCGAACTCGCCGCCGAACCACACATCGAGCAGCATGCCCAGCAGCCGGTTGCGGTCAGTCAGCCGGTAACCCGGCAGATGCTCCAGCAGCAGTGACAGGCTTTCTTCGGATTCGAGGCGGAAATACGCCTCCCCCCTGGCGCGTCCCGACTGCATGATGTCGGCGCCGCGCGAGGCCCAGGGCAGGATCGCCTGGGCGCCGAGCAGGTTGCGCACGCGGATCGCGCCCGACAGGTAGGTCGACAGCATCAGCTTGCGCGACTCGAACAGCTCATCCGCCGGCGTCGCCAGTTGCTCGATCGCGGCAATGCCGCCGTGGCGGCCGGCAAGATCAATCACCGGCGTCGAAAAATAGGCCGCGCCGCTTTCGATCTGCCTCGCGCACCAGCAAAAACCGATTTCCGCCCAGCGTTCCTCGCCGGCATGGCCCAGCGTGCCGTAGGCGCGGGCGACATTGGCCATGAAACCTTCCAGCGCGCGCCACGACGCGCGCCACTGCATGAAGGCCATCGCCTGCCCGGTCCACGGCAGCACTTCTTCCGAGACGTGTTCTACCTCAAGACTGCCGCGGATGAACGCGCGGCCGGCATCACGCTCAAAACTGACCAGGGCAACGCAGGCCGCCAGCCACTGCAGCGTGACCGCTTCGCCATGGGGCAGTATCGCCGGCAGCACCTGCTCAAGTTCACGGTGCGCAACGGCGCTGAGTTCCTGGATCTGGCTGACCGCCTTTTCGACGGCAGGGGTATGGGTCATTTATTTGATCGGGTCAAACCAACTTTTGAGATCCCGTCACCCCGGCGAAAGCCGGGGTCCAGAATGGTGATGATTCCTGGATTCCGGCTTCCGCCGGAATGACGAACCAAGAAAGAGGCTATAGCGACGAATTAGGAGAAGTGCGCCTGCACAATTTCCATCAACGCATCCGCCAGCTCAACATCATCGGTAATCGGATTGACCATCGCCACCTGGCAGGCTGTCACCGGGTCGAGCCCGGCGGCCATCATGCTCGCCGCGTAGACCAGCGCGCGGGTCGACGTCGATTCCTCGAGGCCGTGATCCTTCAGCAGCCGCGCCTTGCGGCCGATGGCCACCAGTTTTTCTGCGATGTCCGGCTTGGTGCCCGGCACTTCCCTGACCAGGATCTTGCGTTCGACCTCCTCCTGCGGGAAATCAAAATTGATCGCAATAAAACGCTGCTTGGTTGACGGCTTCAGATCCTTCAGCACCGTCTGGTAACCGGGGTTGTAGGAAATCACCAGCATGAAATCCTCATGCGCATCGATTTCCTGGCCTTTCTTTTCGATGGTCAGCTTGCGGCGATGGTCGGTCAGCGAATGAATCACCACCGTCGAGTCGGTGCGTGCCTCGACGATTTCATCGAGATAACACAGCGCACCGACCTTCACCGCACGTGTCAGCGGGCCGTCATGCCACACGGTATCGGAACCTTCAAGCAGGAAGCGGCCAACCAGGTCGGAACTCGTCAGGTCTTCGTGGCAGGACACCGTCACCAGCGGCCGTTTCAGCTGGAAAGCCATGTGCTCGAGGAACCGCGTCTTGCCGCAGCCCGTCGGGCCCTTGAGCATCACCGGCAGGCGGCGTTTGTAGGCCGCCTCGAAAATCGCCACTTCATTGCCCTGCGGCTCGTAGTACGGCGCAGCTTCGCCGACCTGCGGCATCTGCACGATGTCGTGTTCGACGCCGCGCACGCGGTTTGTTGCTGTCTTCATCTATGCTCCAGAGTTTCAGTTCAAGAGTTCAACGCGGGACTGCCGGCGGACCTTCACGGATACCTCGCGCCCCTCTCCCGATATTAATACAGTTGCAACGGTTCAACGGCGGCACTGACGGCGCACGCAATCGCATCCATGCCTGCATCTGCGTTTGCAGCCGCAGGCACCGCCCCTGCGCCGCTGCTGCCACGCCACATAAAAATATGTTTAAAAACAAATACTTATAAAATATCTCCATAACGCCTGGCGACACCGCGCAATCACTGGCATATGCATCCGCCCCGGCTGCGCAACATGCGGACGCAGGCGAGTCTCGACACATGCGGCTGGCTATCATCAGTCAGAATCAGTACATCACCACGCACTCGCCGAAAGGACTCCCGATGCAACGCGCCACCACCAGACTCCGCGCTTTGGTCAAAGCCGGAAAATTTCTCGAACTGCCTGCCATCCACGATCCGCTGACCGCCAGACTCGCGGAGAGCATCGGCTTCAAGACCATCTACAACGGCGGCTTCGTCACCGGCGGCAGCACCACCATCAGCGAACCGCTGCTGTCGATGAACGAACAGATCACCGTGGCGAGCAACATGGCCAACGCGGTGAACATCCCCGTGATCATGGATGCCGGCGCCGGCTGGGGTGAACCGCTGCACACCATGCGCACGGTGCGTGAATGCATACGCGCGGGGATCGCCGGCGTACACATCGAAGACCAGCTGTTCCCCAAACGCGCGCATTACCACACCTATGTCGCGCACAACATTCCGCTCAACGAATTCCGCGACAAGATCCACCTCGCCTGCGTGCAGCGCGACCAGAGCGACAAGGATTTTGTCATCATCGCGCGCTCGGACGCCTGCCGCGAACAGGGTTACAAGGAAGCCGTCAAACGCATGCTGATGGCGCGCGACCAGGGCGCCGACATGGGCCTGATATTCCCGCGCACGCCCGAAGAAACCAAAAAGGCGCCGAAGCAGTGCAAGCTGCCGATGGTCTATGTACAAAGCCGCGGCAACCGCGACGGCCGGCCGCTCTATTCCTTCAAACAGCTCGAAGACATGGGTTACGCCGGCAGCATCGACGCCATCCTGTCGGTGGGCGTGCAGTTCCACTTCATGCGCAAAGCGCTGCTCGAACTGAAAAAGACCGGCGACTACACCGGCATCAGCCAGAAGGAATACGTCATCGCGCGCAAGGGCGTCGAGGACATGATCGGGCTGGAGGAATACTACAAAATCGAGGACGCAACCGTCGAGAAAATGTACCGGAAGAAAAAGCGCAAATCGCGCTGAGCTTCAGCAGCCCCGTTTTTTCAACTGCGACTGCGCGGTATTGCGCAGCACCTCGCTGCCCGATTCCACCACACGGGCAATCTGTTCACAGCTTGCGCGTTTTGAATACACAAACGACAGCACCAGGAAAAGCTCCGGCTTCTCGCGCATGGCCAGGCGATCAAAGATGTCCTGCGGCGTTGCCGGATTTTTGACCAGCGCTGCCAGCACAAAAGTCTCGTACAGCTTGTATTCGGTATCACTGCGAAAATTGTCGCGGCTGACATTCGCCAGGCGCTGCGCCATCGCCGGCGTCAGGCGTGGGTTGGCGGCCAGCCCCGCCACGCGATCATAGGCCAGCGGCCCGGCGGCGATTTTTTCCAGCGCCACCATCGGCGTATTGGGGTGTGCACCGGCCAGAGATACCAGGCTGTCGTCGCGCCCGGCATCGACCACCGCCGCCGGCACCGCTGCCGGCGTCACCGGATTTTTCAGCAGCGCCTCGACCACATCACGCCGCCCCAGCGGCAGCCAGACGCGGCTGATCTCCAGCAGCATCTCCGGTGTCGCCCGCGGATCACGCGCCAGCGCCAGCGCATGGCTGAACAGGAGAAAGGCCGTGATCACAAACAGCGCGATCACCAGCAGCACCGAGGCCGCCAGCATGCGCCCGCTGCGCCACGACTGCCGCCCGGCAATCGCATCGGCAAAGGAAAACCCGACATACACCACCGCCCAGCCGATCATCCCCGCCAGCACGCCATACACCGGCACAAACAGCAGCCCGATCGCCGCGGTGGAACTGCTGGAGGTGAACACCGCATACAACACCCAAGCCGTCGCACCCAGGAAACCGGCAACGGCGCCGAGGGAATAAATCAGTTTACGGCTGCGCCTGGCCACTGCATTTTTCATCATCCCGTCCGCCCTGAGCCTGTCGAAGGGCAAAGCACCACGAGAGCACCGGCCCGCTTGTAGAATACTCCCATCACCCCCTTTGTTCCGGAGGCCGTCACATGGGAATCGCCATATCCCTGATCGTCATCGCCATCATCGCCCTCGTGGTCTGGCTGGTCGTCACCCGCGGTCTGCAGATGAAACAACTGCTGGATGACGGCATCAATATCGACGGCAAGGTCGTCCGCCAGTTCAAACACAACCCGAAAACGGGCTCGCTGTCGACCGATCATTTCCTGCGTTACAGCTACCGCGACAGCGCGGGCCGGGAACACGAATACAAATCCAGTGTGAACCGCGATTTCTGGGCG
>CAMBCD010000065.1 GCA_945863085.1 Bordetella parapertussis | reverse complement strand
TTCCAGCAGCGCGATGTTGAAGTTGGCGACACCGATATGGTGGGTGAGTCCCTGCCGTTTGGCTTTGGCGAGGGCTGCCATGGTTTCAGCGAGGGGGATTTTATCGATGGTAGGCCAGTGTACATGCAGCATGTCGGCGTAATCCACCTGCAGGTTTTTCAGGCTTTCGTCGACTGATCGCGCAAAATCGGCTGTGCGCAGGTTTTCATGCGATACCTTTGTCACCAGAAAAATTTCACTGCGTGGCACACCGGAGGCGCGGATGCCGGCACCGACGCCCTTTTCGCTGCCGTATTTCCAGGCGGTGTCGATGTGGCGGTAGCCGAGTTTGAGTGCGCTTGCGACCAGATCGGCGCAGTCGCCGAGTTGTGAGGTGCCGAAGCCGATCTGCGGCATGGCGCAGCCGTGTGTGGCAAGGACGGGAATGTTTGCGGAGGGCATGGGCACGGTGACGGAGTATGAAAAAACCGTAGAATACGCGCTTTGATTTTCCGGGTGACCCTTGATCATGGCACAGCCTCTTTTCCACCTCGCGTTTCCCGTCGATGACCTGACCCGCGCCCGCGCATTTTATGGCGGACTGCTGGGCTGCCCGGAGGGGCGTTCTTCACCGGAGTGGGTTGATTTCAATTTTTACGGCCATCAGATCGTGGCGCATCTTGCGCCGGGGGAAGTCGGGCACCGCACTACCAGTGCCGTGGACGGCGACGACGTGCCGGTGCGCCATTTCGGTGCAATCCTGTCGATGGTGGAATGGCAGGCACTGGCCGACAAACTGGTCAAAGCCGGCACCAAGTTCATCATCGAACCGCATATCCGCTTCAAGGGGCAGGTCGGTGAGCAGGCGACGATGTTTTTCCTGGACCCCTGTGGCAATGCGCTGGAGTTCAAGTCTTTCCAGAACCTGTCCCAGGTATTCGCCAAATAAGGTCGTTGCGGCGCAAGGTTGACCGTCGCGGGGAATGTTCCTAAACTGGCCATTCCACAGTCTGGATAATTAAATTAAACAAGTAGGAGGAGAAAGCATGTTTCATTTGTCGAAATTCCTGATGGTTGCGGTGTGCGCGCTGCTTGCGTTGCCCGTTGCCGCGGCTGAAAGCGTTAATCTTTCGATCGCTACCGGTGGCACGGGTGGTGTTTATTACCCGCTCGGTGGCGGCATGGCCAATGTGTTTTCCAAGACCATTCCCGGCATGACCGCAACCGCGGAAGTGACCGGCGGTTCGGTGGACAACATGCGCCTGATCGGTACCGGCAAGCCCTACATTGCCCTGACCCAGGCCGATGCTGCAATCGATGCGTTTAACGGTGAAGGCAAGTTCAAGGGCACCAAGATTCCGGTGCGCGCGATGATGATGCTCTACACCAACATCATGCATGCGGTGACGATCGAAGGCACGGGGATCAACAACATCAATGATCTCAAGGGCAAGCGTGTCTCCACCGGTTCGCCGGGCAGCGCGACGGAAGTGTTCGCATTCCGCGTGCTTGAGGCTGCGGGCTTGAATCCGCAAAAAGACATGAAGATCGAGCGGCTGGGTGCGTCCGAGTCGGCGAATGCAATGAAAGACAAGAAAATCGATGCGTTTTTCTTCGTCGTCGGCCTGCCCACCTCGGCTGTGACCGATCTCGCTGCAACGCCTGGCGTCAAGATCAAGTTCCTTGATCATGCCAATCTGCTGCCGGCGATGACCAAGAAAAACGGCCCCTTGTACATCACCGATGTCATTCCCAAAGCGACTTATCCGGGCATGACGGCTGACAATCAGGCGACTGCCGTGGCCAATCTGCTGGTGGCCAATGCCAATATGAGTGAGCAGACGGTTTACAACATCGTCAAGACGATTTTCGACAAGCGTCCTGACCTGATTGCCGTGCATAAAATCGCGGCGGATATCACGATGGAGAAGCAAAAACCCGAAGCCTCGCCGGTGCCATGGCATCCGGGTGCGGTGAAGTACTTCAAGGAAAAAGGGCTGAAGTTCTGATTCGTGCCCTGCAGGTCAGCCCCGTCCGGCTCCGGACGGGGTTTTTCGTTTCTGGACTTGAAATAATCTTGGCGTGTTCCGGGTGCGTGTCAGGAATGGCATGACAAACCATAAAAAATCCTGGGCCGGAGGAAATAATGGCTGAAAATTCCATTCCCGAGTCATCACGGGAGGAGGCGGTGCTTAGCGATGAGGCCCGCAAGCGCGTCGAGGAGCTGATCGAGGAAGAAGAAGGGGCGCACAACCGCTATGGCGGAGTGCTCGCGATCATGCTGACGCTGGCCGCCGTGATCATGTCGTTGTTTCATCTTTATGCCGCCGTGGAAATCGTGCCGGCATTCAGGTTGCGGCCCATCCATGTCGCATTTGCGCTGGTGCTGGTGTTCCTGATGTTTCCGATGGCGAGGCGTTTCCGGAACCGGCTGATGTGGTGGGATGTCATCTTTGCCGCGGCGGCGCTGGGGATTATCGGCTACATCCTGTATTGGGGAGACCTGCTCGGCGATCGTGCGACAGTGCCGACCACGGTGGACCAGGTTGTCGGTGTGACCCTGATCCTGCTGATACTCGAAGCCAACCGCCGCAGTTCGACCTGGATATTGCCGTTCATCGTGAGCCTGTTCCTGGCGTATGCGCTGTTTGGGCTGCACCTGCCGGAGCCCTGGACGCACAAGGGTTATGAAATTTCACGGCTTACCGGCGCGCTGTATATGACGCTGGAAGGCATTTTCGGTGTTGCCGTCGATGTGTCTTCGACGCTGATCATCCTGTTCACCATTTTCGGCGCGTTCCTGCAGTATTCCGGGGCGGGGAAGTTTTTCCTCGATTTTTCGTTTGCCGCCATGGGCGGAAAACCGTCCAGCGCGGGACGCGCGGTGGTGATGTCCTCGTTCCTGCTCGGCGGACCGTCAGGCTCTGGTGTGGCAACGACGGTGACCATCGGCGCCGTGGCCTATCCCCTGCTCGCCAAGGCCGGGTACGGCAAGGAGGCGGCCGGAGGGTTGCTGGCCGCCGGCGGACTGGGCGCGATCCTGTCGCCGCCGGTGCTGGGCGCGGCGGCATTCCTGATCGCCGAATTCCTGAGGATCTCGTATCTCGACGTGATCCTGATGGCCACCATCCCGACCATCATGTTTTATCTGGGCATTTTCATCATGGTCGAGATTGATGCGCGCAAATTCAGCATGCGGGCGGTTGCCCTCGAGAAACATCAGCGTGCCTGGGAACTGGCCAAACGTTACTGGTACCATTTTGTATCGCTGCTTTCGATCATCGTTTTTCTGCTGACCGGGTATTCGCCGGTGCTGTCGGTGTTCTACGCGACACTGGTGACCGCACTGCTGTCCTTCATCCGCAGCGATTCGGCGATGATTCCCTACGACTGGTTCCGCGGGCGCATGCCCTGGATCAGGGGTTTCTGGGAATCCGGGTTCATCAAGGCACTGGAAGGTGGTTCGGTCGGCGTACTCAATGTCGCGATGACCTGTGCCTCGGCCGGCATCATCGTCGGCGTGGTGACCCTGACCGGGCTCGGGCTCAAGTTCAGCTCCATCGTGCTTGACTACGCCAACTCCGGTGCGCACACCCTCGTCGGGTTCCTGACGTTTTTCGGCGCCGCCAATACGCCGGAACTGCTGCATGACATGAAACTGCTGCTGACGGCGTTTTTTACGTCTCTGATCGTGTGGATCGTCGGGCTGGCGGTGCCGGTGACCGCGTCGTACATCATCTGCGCGGTGATCACCGCGCCGGCGATGATCAAGCTCGGTGTCCCGGATTTTGCGGCGCACATGTTCATTTTCTATTACGCGGTGCTGTCGGAGGTGTCGCCGCCCACCGCACTGTCGCCGTTTGCGGCGGCGGCGATTACCGGTGGCGGCCCATACCGCACGACGCTGCAGAGCTGGAAATACTGCGCCCCGGCATTCCTGCTGCCCTTCATGTTTGTGCTTGACCCATCGGGCACCGGCTTGCTGCTTGGCGGTTCCTTCAAGAACCTGGCCGCTGCCGACTGGGGCTCGATTGCCTTGGTGACGGGTACTGCTGCGGTTGGCATTGCCGCACTGGCCGGCGGATTGCAGGGCTGGCTGATCCGCAAGACCAGCAGTCTGGAGCGCTGGATGCTGGTCATTGCGGGACTGATGCTGGTCTATCCGTCGGCGATGTTTGATGTGATCGGCCTGGTGCTGGCCATTGCTGTGGTGGTGATGCAGAAAATGTGGCCGGCGAAAGCCGTGGCGGCATGACGGGTCGGGGACCGGCGGCGGGGCAAACGGAGACCCGTTATGCCATGCCGTTCGCTGTGCTGGGCATCGTCAGCGACGGCAAGGCATTGACCAGCGTACGTTATCTGTCGCGCAGCACGGCGCCGGTTGCGCCGCTGGATCGCGTGGCGGAACGCGCCTGTCGCGAAGTCGAACGTTATCTGGCAGATCCCGGTTATCTTTTCACGGTACCCTACCGTCTGGATGGCACGCCGTTCCAGTGCCGGGTGTGGTACGAAATTGAGAAACTGCGTGAAAAACTCCGCGAAAAACGCCCAGATACAAATTGTTCAATAAAAACAATTACTTATGGTGTCATGGCGCAGCGCCTGCACAGCGGTCCCCGAGCCGTGGGCGGCGCCTGTGGCGCCAACCCGATACCGCTGATCGTGCCCTGCCATCGCGTGCTGGCGGCCGGCGGCAAACTGGGCGGATTCATGGGCGGCAAGGATCCGTTTCCTTTGAGCGTCAAGCGCTGGCTGCTGCGGCATGAAGGAATCCTCCAGGCAGATCATTGACGCGTTCTGCGATGCCTTGTGGCTGGAGGACGGGCTTGCGCGCAATACGCTCGACAGTTATCGCCGCGACCTGCAGCAGTTTGCCGGCTGGCTGGAAAAACGCGACGGCGCCGATCTGCTGGCGGCCGATCAGGCCCTGATCCAGGATTACCTGGCGCACAAGTTCCGCAGCAAGGCGCGCGCATCCACCGCGGCGCGGCTGCTGTCGACCTTAAAACGTTTTTATCGCCACGCCTTGCGCCAGAACACGATCAAGGCGGATCCGACGCTGCGCATCGACACACCGAAGCTGCCGCGTCCGTTGCCGAAAACGCTGACCGAAGCGGATGTGGAGGGCCTGCTCGCGGCGCCGGCGCTGGACCAGCCGCTGGGCCTGCGCGACCGCGCGATGCTGGAAGTGCTCTACGCCAGCGGCCTCCGGGTGTCCGAGCTGGTGACGCTGAAAGTGCCCCAGGTCAGCCGCGACATGGGCGTGGTGCGCGTGATGGGCAAGGGCTCCAAGGAGCGGCTGGTGCCGCTGGGCGAAGAAGCGCTGTCGTGGCTTGAGCGCTACCTGAAAGAGGCGCGACCGGCGCTGCTCGGCAAAAAAACCAGCGATGCCTTGTTCGTCACCACACGCGCGGCGGTGATGACGAGGCAGGCGTTCTGGCATCTGCTCCGGCGTTATGCGCAGCTGGCGGGGCTGCACAAGCCGATTTCCCCGCATACGCTGCGCCACGCCTTTGCCACGCATCTGCTCAACCACGGCGCCGACCTGCGCGTGGTGCAGTTGCTGCTCGGCCACGCGGACATTTCAACGACGCAGATTTACACACATGTCGCGCAGGAACGGATGAAGCAGTTGCATGCCAAACACCATCCGCGGGGGTGATGATCCAGTGCGGAATGATGAATGAGGCGCGAGGGGCGAACCCTGGCGTATCAGTTTTTTGTTCCGCGCTCGATGCTGATTCCCAGCTTTTTGACACCGGGCAATGGCGCGAGTTTGGCGATACTGACGCGCAGCCACGGCGCCTTGAAATCCCTGATCACCAGGTTGGCGATGGATTCCGCGGCATGCTCCAGCAATGAAAAATGCTGCTCCGCACAAAGATTCCTGATGGCGGTGACAACTTTTGCGTAATCGATGGTGTCTTCGATGCGGTCGCTGTCGGCGGCATGCTTGCCGCGCAGGCCGATTTCGAGATCCAGCTGCACAGTCTGCTGCACCTGCAGTTCCTGCGCATAGATGCCGATGCGGGTTTCGATGCGCAGTTCGCTGATGAATATGGTGTCCATGTGCGACAAATGTGTAAGTAGCGGTGTCTGAAACGGCGATTCCAGTTGGGCTAAAATGGCCGCGCCATTCTAGGGGAAATCATTTGGCGTTACTAATTGTAGTTGTCACGGCCTATCTGATCGGTTCGGTTTCTTTCGCGGTGCTCGTCAGTCGCGCGTTCCGGCTGCCGGATCCGCGCGAATACGGCTCGGGCAACCCGGGGGCCACGAATGTGCTGCGCAGCGGGCGCAGGTCGGCGGCGGTGCTGACGCTGCTCGGGGACTGCGGCAAAGGCTGGCTCGCGGTGTTTGCTGCCGGGCAGTGGATGGTCGACGGCACTGCGATGGTGATGGCTCTCGCGGCGGTGGCAGTGACCCTCGGCCACATGGTTCCGGTGTTCCATGGTTTCAAGGGCGGCAAGGGTGTGGCAACGGCGCTGGGTGCGCTGCTCGCATTGAGTCCTTATTTGGGGCTGGGCGTACTGCTCACCTGGATCACCATCGCGGTGTTTTTCCGCTACTCCTCGCTCGCCGCATTGATTTCCGCGCTGTTTGCCGTGTTTTTCACGTTGATCCTGTTCAACGCCTCGCATCCGTTTTTCTTTGCGGTGATGGTGATCGCGGCGCTGCTGATCTGGCGCCATCGCTCGAACATCCGTAACTTGCTGGATGGCAAGGAAAGCAAACTCGGCGCCAAGGCCGGCAGTTAACCTGTAGCGAGGCTCGCCAGCTCCCAGCGCGGGCGCACGGTAAATCCCGGACTGTTTCCCCGCGTGTTTTCCTGCTTATCCTGTTGCAGACGCAGTGCGCCGGCAAAAGCGATCATCGCGCCGTTGTCGGTGCAAAACTCGAACGGCGGATAAAACACGGTGCAGCCACGGCGCTGTGCCCCCGCGCTCAGCTGCGCGCGCAAGCGGCGGTTGGCGCCGACGCCGCCGGCGACCACCAGCCGTGTCAGTCCGGTCTGTTCTATCGCCGCGATGGCTTTGCCGACCAGCACGTCAACGATGGCCGCCTGCAGTTCGGCGGCGAGATCGGCACGCGCCTGAGCGCCCGGAGGCAGATTGCGGACGGTGGTGAGCACCGCGGTTTTGAGGCCGCTGAAACTGAAATCGAGGTTGTCACTGTGCAGCATCGGCCGTGGCAGCGGATATTTGCCGGCATGGCCGGATTCGGCGAGCGCGGCGATCGCCGGCCCGCCGGGGTAACCGAGGCCCAACAGTTTTGCCGATTTGTCGAAGGCTTCGCCGGCAGCGTCATCCAGGGTTTCGCCGAGCAGGCTGTAGTCGCCGACACCGCCGACCCGCATCAACTGGGTGTGGCCGCCGGAAACCAGCAGGGCGACAAACGGGAATTGCGGCGCCGGATCGGCCAACAGCGGCGACAGCAGGTGGCCTTCAAGGTGGTGGATGCCGATCGCGGGGATGCCCAGGGCATAGGCGAGGCTGGTGCCGACCCCCGCGCCGACCAGCAGCGCTCCGGCCAGTCCGGGACCGGCGGTATAGGCCACGGCGTCGAGTTCGGCCAGGGTTGCGCCGCCTGCGCGCAGCACGTCCCGGGTCAGCGGCAATACCCGGCGGATATGGTCGCGGGAGGCCAGTTCCGGCACCACCCCGCCATAATCGGCGTGTAATGCCACCTGGGAGTGCAGGGCATGGGCGAGCAGCCCCCGCCCGGTGTCATAAAGGGCGATGCCGGTTTCGTCGCAGGAGGTTTCGATGCCTAATACAAGCACGGGGTTCTGGCCGGGGGGTAACAAGGTAAAAATGCGGCAGGCTGGGGGGTATTCCAAGCCCTGTAATTCCGGGCCGGATCTGGTTATAATACGCGCCTTTCCGATTCCGACCTGCCAAATTGCAGCAGGACCATGAGGGTTTCATGACGACAGTACGCGTAAAAGAAAATGAACCGTTTGAAGTGGCCCTGCGCCGTTTCAAGCGCACCGTGGAAAAAACCGGGTTGCTGACCGAATTGCGCGCCCGCGAGTTCTACGAAAAACCGACTTCCGAGCGCAAGCGCAAGCTGGCCGCCGCAGTGAAGCGCACGCACAAACGCCTGCGCTCGCAACTGCTGCCGCCGAAGCTCTACTAAGAAGTCCGGCGCGCCGTTCAGGCCGTCAAAGGGTGCTGGGGCCTACGCCTCGCACCCTTTTGTCATTTCTGGAACCAAGCCATGTCCCTACGTGAACAGATCAACGACGACTTGAAGATTGCGATGCGCGGCGGCGATGTCGCGCGCCGCGACACCATCCGGCTGCTGCTGTCTGCCCTGAAACAGCGTGAAGTCGATGAACGCAAGGTGCTGACCGATGCTGACGTGCTGGGCATCATCGAAAAAATGCTCAAGCAGCGCCGCGATTCGATCACCCAGTTCGAGCAGGGCGGCCGCCATGACCTGGCCGACAAGGAAAAGCAGGAACTCGTATTGTTGCAGGCCTATATGCCACAGGCGCTGAGTGATGCGGAAATCGCCGCGGCCGTCGCGGCAGCGGTGGCCGAGACCGGTGCGGCGGCACCGTCCGACATGGGCAAGGTGATGGCGGTGCTGAAGCCGAAACTGGCCGGGCGCGCCGACATGACCAAAGTGTCCGCTGCCGTCAAAGCACAGCTTACGAAATCTTAGTGACTTGCCATAGCCTGTTGTTTTTCCTGCTGTTTTTTCGGGAGCCACGATCCCGCCCTGATGCGGCGTACGGCCCCGCGCTACCTACCCTGCATACCCCCCTATAATTCCATGATTGCCACGGCCCGCCATCGGGCCGCCGGTTCCGAGTGGAGCATTTGCCGCGCGCATGATTCCGCAGTCGTTCATCCAGGATTTACTCGGCCGGGTCGACATCGTCGAAGTGGTCGATCGCCACGTGAAGCTGAAGCGCAGCGGCGCCAATTATTCGGCCTGCTGCCCGTTCCACACCGAAAAATCCCCGTCCTTCACCGTCAGTCCGACCAAGCAGTTCTATCACTGCTTCGGTTGTGGTGCGCACGGCACCGCCATCGGCTTCATGATGGAGTACAGCGGCATGGGTTTTGTCGATGCGGTGAAGGATCTCGCGCAAAGCGTCGGCATGCAGGTGCCGGAAGAAGCGCGTTCTGAATATTCCCAGCGTCGTGCGGAAGAAGGGCCTGATCTCTACGGCGTGCTGCTGCAAGCCGCGCAGTTCTACCGCAACCAACTGAAGGATGCGCCTCAGGCAATCGAATACCTGAAGCGTCGCGGGCTCTCTGGCGAGATCGCGAAGAAATTCGGTATCGGTTATGCGCCGGACGGCTGGCAGAATCTGGAGCAGGTGTTTCCTGATTACGCCGACAAGGCGCTGAATGTCGCGGGCCTGGTCAAACAGAACGAGGAAGGCCGGCGTTACGATGTGTTTCGCGATCGCATCATGTTCCCGATCGTCGATGTCAAAGGCAACATCATCGGATTCGGCGGCCGGGTGCTGGGCGACGGTGAACCGAAGTACCTGAATTCTCCCGAAACGCCGGTGTTCGAAAAGGGCCGCGAACTCTATGGCCTGTTCCATGCGCGGCGCGCGATCCGCGATGCCGGCTGCGTCATTGTGGTCGAAGGTTACATGGACGTGGTGGCACTGGCACAGGCGGGGGTCGAATACGCGGTGGCGACGCTGGGTACTGCGACCACGCCGATCCATGTGCAGAAACTGCTGCGCCAGTCGGACGAGATCGTGTTCTGTTTTGACGGCGATGCTGCAGGCCGCCGCGCCGCATGGCGGGCGCTGGAGAACAGTCTCGCACAGCTGGTGGACGGCAAACAACTGCGCTTTTTGTTCCTGCCCGACGGCGAGGATCCCGATTCCTATGTGCGGACGAATGGCAAGGCAGCGTTTGAAGCCTTGGTGGCTAAAGCGGAACCGCTGTCGCGGTTTTTGATTGACGAATTACGCTCGAACGTCGACATCAATGCATCCGAAGGCCGGGCCAAGCTGATGCAGCAGGCAAAACCGCTGGTGAAGCAGATTGCCGCACCGATGCTGTCGCTGCTGATCCGCAAGGAACTGGCGCAACTGGCCGGTGTGCTGCAGCAGGAACTGGACGCGAATTTCGAAATCAGATCACAGGTCGTGTCGGCGCCGGCGCGGCGGGCAGCGCCGGCAACACGATCGATTTTGCGCACGGTGCTCGAATTACTGATCGTGGAGCCGCGGTTCGCTGCGTTGATCAAACGCGGCGATTTGACCGAGGCGGTCGGTGTTGCCGGTGTGGACCAGGCTGATTTGCAGGCACTGAATGCGGTGCTGGAAGTGATCGGCAACGGGGAGGTCATGGTCAATCTGGGCGAGGTATTTCGGGGCTCGCCGCATGAGGCCGCAGTCCGGCAGGCCGAGGCGGGGGCGCTGCGCTGGCAGGATCGGACACTGGAGCAGGGTGAGTTCGAGGCGGAGTTTCGCGGGGCCTGGGAACAGGCTATGGTCTTGATTCGTAAGGCCAGAATCAACGCACTGCTGGAAAAATCCAAGCGCCAGGGCTGGAATTCTGATGAACAAGCCCAATATCGTCTTTTGCAACAAGCACTTAACGTACCAGCCAGTAAGTGAAAGAGCTGGTTGTGTGCGGTATAATTTTCGGCTTTTTCACCGAACCATCGCCCGGCGGAGCCTAATCCAGGGCCAAGCAATCCAAAGCATCCAAATCCACCAAGGCAAAAAACGCGAAAGCGAAAAATGCCGGCGCGAAAAACGCCAAAGCAAAAAACGCCAAAGCGGGCGCAGCACGCGCCAAAGCAGGATCCGCAAAAAACGCCGTCAAAGCCAAGTCGCGCGTTGCAACAAAATCCAAGGTGGTGAAATCAAAGGCGCCGCAACGCGCCGCCAAACCACGTCCGGCAGCAAAGGGTGCGGTCAAAGCCAAGGGCAAGGCTGCGCCGAAAGCAGCGGCCAAGTCGAAGGCGGTATTGCGCAAGGAACAGCAGCGGCTGGCGAACTTCAAAGCAGTGGCAAAGCAGGCACTGGCCAAGGTCAAGGCGGCGGCACAGAAGCTCGACAAGACTGCAGCGCAGCCGGCGCCGCCGGTCGCCGCCGTCAAGGCTGGTGGCAAACAGCGGCCGACGCGCGGACTGACTGCGCGCGAGCGTGCACTGGTCAAGGAATTCGAGCGGCGTGAACTCTCGCCGGCGGA
>CAMBCD010000064.1 GCA_945863085.1 Bordetella parapertussis | reverse complement strand
GACAATGCCTCCGGCGTCGCAGCATCCTGCAGCAGTTCCGGCACCACGAATTCGCCAGCGAGGATATTGGGCAATCCCACCCAGGGCTGGTAACGCCGGCTGTTCATGATCCACCAGCTCAATCGCGGCATGCGATAGGTGATCACCATCGCGCGCTGCAGCAGCGCCGCCTCCAGCGTCGCCGTACCCGAGGCGACCAGCACCACGTCAGCCGCAGCCATCGCTTCGTGGGCATGGCCGAACAGCAGCTTGATTTCCAGTTCTCCGGTTTGCCGGCGATACAGCGCGGCCTCGAACAGCTCCCGCGTCTCGCGGTTGACCAGCGGCACCAGCAGGCGCACGCCCTCGACTGCCGCGGCGATTTTTTCCGCGGCCTCGACATAAACATCAGCGAGGCTTTCGAGTTCACTGACGCGGCTGCCCGGCAACAGCGCAACCACCGGAGCCGACACGGGGATCCGCAACCCTGCCCGCGCCTCGGCGCGCGACGGCGCAGCAGCCAGCATATCGGCCAGCGGATGCCCGACATAACTGACGGGAACCCCTGCTTTTTCGTAAATTTCAGCCTCGAATGGAAACACCGTCAGCATCCGCGACACGGCCTTGCGGATTTTTCGGATGCGTCCGCTGCGCCACGCCCAGATCGAAGGACTGACGTAATGTACCGCCGGAATTCCGGCGGCTTTCAGGTCAGCCTCGAGGTCGAGATTGAAATCGGGCGCATCGATGCCGATGAACGCCGCCGGCCGCTCGCGGAGAAAATATTTTTTCAGCTCGCGCCGGATGCCGATGATCTCGCGGTAATGCCGCAGCACTTCGACATAACCGCGCACCGAGAGTTTTTCCAGCGGAAACAGCGACTGCACACCGGCGGCCATCATCTGCTGGCCACCGATGCCGACAAATCGCACTCCGGGCATGCGTTTGCGCAGTGCCTGCACCAATGCCCCGCCCAGCAGATCGCCCGAGGGTTCGCCCGCAACAATGCCGACCAGCGGACCTGCCGGTTTCTGCTCTGGCGGCACGGGGTTCAGCGGATGACGCCGCGGCCCGGCGTCGCCAGGAACGTCGCCAGCGGCAGCAATGCCGGCTGCGTGGCAGCCTCGGCCGCAATCTGCGCGACGGCGGCATCGAAAGACAGTCCGGATTTATAGAGCGTCTTGTACGCACGCTTGATCGCCGCTATGGCATCCGCGGCGTATCCGCGGCGCTTGAGGCCTTCGGCATTGATGCCATGTGGTTTGGCGGTATTGCCCGAGGCCGTTACGTACGGCGGCAGGTCCTGCAGCAGGATCGTACCCATTGCGGTGATGCTGTGGGCGCCGATACGGCAGAACTGGTGCACCACCGTGAATCCGCCAAGGATCGCGTGATCGCCGACATGAACATGCCCTGCGAGCTGCGCATTATTGGCAAAAATCGTCTGGTTGCCGACTTGGCAGTCATGGGCAAGGTGTACATACGCCATGATCCAGTTGTGGTTGCCGACCCGGGTGACGCCCGCATCCTGCGCAGTGCCGCGATTCAGGGTACAGAACTCACGAATGGTGTTGTCGTCGCCGATTTCCAGCCGGGTCGGCTCGCCGGCATATTTTTTGTCCTGCGGCTCCTCGCCGATGGAACAGAACTGGAAAATCCTGTTGCGGGCGCCGATCCGGGTGTGTTCGCCGATCACGACATGAGGGCCGATACGCGTACCGGCACCGATTTCGACATTGGCAGCGATGACGGAATACGGACCAACCGTTACATCGGCGGCCAACCGTGCCTGCGGATCAACAATGGCGGTGGGATGAACGAGCGCAACCACGACAAGCCTCAGGCCGCGTCGCCCGGCAGGTCGCGCACGGTGCACATCAACTCGGCCTCTGCCGCCACTGCGTCACCGACGCGGGCCTCGGCGGAAAATTTCCAGATGCCGCGCACATGCCGTGTCAGCGTGACATGCAGATGAAGAGCATCCCCGGCGGTGACCGGCCGCTTGAAGCGTGCGTTGTCGATACCGACAAAATAATAGATCGACTGGTCATTCGCCTTGGCACCCATGGTGACGAACGACAAAATCGCAGCCGCCTGCGCCATCGCCTCAATGATCAGCACCCCGGGCATCACCGGGTGGTGCGGAAAGTGCCCGTTGAAAAAAGGCTCGTTGATGGTGACATTCTTCAACGCGACCAGGTTTTTTCCCGGCTCGTACGACAGCACCCTGTCGATCAGCAGGAACGGGTAACGATGTGGCAGATAGCGCAGGACTTCAGTGATGTCCATGCTGTTCATGATTTTCCTTTTTTAACCGACTTCAGTTCCTGTTCCATTGCGCGAAC
Source organism: Bordetella parapertussis (assembly GCA_945863085.1). The sequence goes on along the minus strand of CAMBCD010000064.1, from coordinate 8,839 downwards.
CCTTGCTGTCAGTTCGCCGAGATTGCGCAGGCTGGCCGCGTTGCGGCGCCAGTCGCGGTTGCTTTCAAAGGGATAGGCGCCGGTATAGGTTCCCGCTTCAGTGATGGATTTCGTCACCAGTGTGTGCGCTGAAATCTCCACATTGTCGGTGATGGTCAGGTGGCCGGCGATGCCCGATGCACCACCGATCCGGCACAGACGCCCGATGCGCGAACTGCCGGCAATGCCGACGCAGGCGGCGATGGCGGTATGCGCGCCGATGCGTACGTTGTGCCCCACCTGGATCTGGTTGTCGAGCTTTACGCCGTCCTCGATGACCGTATCGTCTATGGCACCCCGGTCTATGGTGGTATTGGCGCCGATTTCGACATCGTCGCCGATCATGACCCGTCCGATCTGCGGCACTTTGAGCCAGCGCCCTTCGTCCATTGCGATACCGAATCCGTCGGCGCCGATGACGGCGCCAGCATGAATGATGACCCGTTTGCCCAGCTTGCAACCATGATAAACCGTGACATTCGGGTAGAGCATGCCGCCTTCACCAACTTCGACTCCGACACCGAGACAGGTACCGGCACCGATACTGCAGCCCTTGCCTATGGTTACTCCCGCCTCAATCACCGCGCCGGGGCCGATGTGCACACCAGCCCCCAGAATCGCCTGCGGATGAACAACCGCAGCAGGGTGGATTCCCGCCACGCTTGCCGGAACCGGATTGAACAATGCCGACACGCGGGCAAAGTATGCGTAGGGATTGGCCGCAACGATGCGCGGCATGTCCAGCGGTTCGCGCAACTGTGCGCCGACAATGACTGCGCCGGCGCGGGTGGCCTTCAATTGACCGAGATAACGCTCGTTGGCAAGAAACGCAATGGTATCCGGCGTCGCCCTTTCCAGCGTGGCCACCTGCCTGATGGTGATGCCGGCGTCGCCGATCAATTCACCACCCAAGCGGTCGACAATCACCCCCAGGCTCAATGACGGTGGCAGTTGATTCTCCATCGGGCGCTCAAAAGAGTGTCTGGATGACGGCACCGCGGAGCCATTCCGCACACCGCTATTTGCTTTCGGCCAGGGCCTTCAGCACCTTTTCGGTGATATCGATCTTGGGATTGCGATACACCGCTTCCTGGAAAATGATGTCGTATTTTTCCGCCTCCGCGATCTGCCGGATGACGCGGTTGGCCCGTTCGAACAGGGCACCCAGTTCCTGGTTGCGGCGCAGATTCAGATCTTCGCGATATTCACGCTGCATGCGCTGGAAATCCAGGGTCAGCCGCCCCAGTTCCTGCTCCTTGGCGCGCCGCTCGGCTTCGCCCAGAGTCAAGGCTTCTTTTTCGAGCTGGCCCTGCAGCGTCTTGATCTGCGCCTCCCGTCGCTGCAATTCCTGCGCCCGCGGCGCGAATTCCTTTTCCAGCTGCTTGCTCGCCCGCTCCGCCGGAACACTTTCCTTGTTGATGCGTTCCGCGTCAATAAATCCGATTTTCAGCTCGGCCGCAAAGCTTGAGGCGCTGCCACATGCCACGGCCATCATCGCCAATACCCCAAACAATATTTTCAACTTGCTCTCCTTGAATCTCCATGCGGCACGCCAGGCGGGCTCATCCCTGCACGCCATACCCATCAAAACGCACCGCCAAACGTAAACTGAAACACCTGCTTCTTGTCCGTGGCCTCCGCATTCAGCGGAGCCGCCACGCTGATCTTCAAAGGGCCGATCGGCGAAGACCAGAACAGCCCCAGGCCCGTGGAATACCGGAATGCATCTGCATCGTACTTGTTGTCTGAAATCATGCCCGCATCAAAAAACGCACTCAACCGGACTGACTTGTCATTTTGCAATCCCGGGAACGGAAACAGGAACTCCGCGTTCCCCAGCAACCGGTGGCTGCCGCCCCGCGAGTCACCATTGGAATCCTTGGGGCCGATACTGGCAGACCGGTAACCACGGACGGAGTTTACACCGCCCGCGTAAAAATTCTTGAAAAACGGTAACGGCAAGTCGCTGTATCCCTCGCCATAGCCAATCTCGCCGTTGAGCATCAGGGTGTAATTGCGGCTCAGCGGGAAATAACGCTGGTACTGGTAGTTGGCCTTCAGGTATTCGAGCGAGCCGCCGGGCAGCCCGATCTCGCCAAAAGCGCGCTGGTAGGTGCCTTTGGTCGGATAAATAAGGCTGTCGCGGCCGTCGCGCACCCAGCCTGCAGTACCGACAATGGCGTCATTTTCGTTGCCGAAGGTCCGCACGTAATCCCGGTAAAACAAGGGGCTGTCGACGAAAGTAGTGATGTCGGTGATTTCGTAGGCGAGTCCATAGGTGATCGTATCCTGCTCCGTGACCGGAATGCCGAAACGGATGCCTGCGCCGAGCGTTTTCGTAATATAACGCCCGACGCTGGCTTCAGTGCCGTCGATTTCCCGCGAATACACGTCAAAACCCTGGCTGACACCGTCCACCGTAAAATACGGATTGGTGTACGAAAATGCATAGGTCGTGTTGATCTTGCTCGTGTTCACCTGAAGCGAGACGTATTTGCCCGAGCCGAAAATGTTCTGCTGGGCAATGGAGCCTGACAGCATGACCCCCTCGCCGCTGCCGAACCCGGCGCCAAGCAGGATGTTGCCCGTCGGTTTCTCTACCACCGACAAATTGATGTCAACCTGATCCGTGGTGCCGGTTACCGAAGGTGTCTCCACATTGACTTCGGTGAAATAACCCAGCTTGTCGACACGACTGCGTGAAAGATTGATCTTTTCCCCTGAATACCAGCCACCTTCAAGCTGCCGCATTTCGCGACGGATTACCTCATCACGTGTGCGGTTGTTGCCCTGGACATTGATGCGACGTACATACACACGCCGGCCCGGGTCGATGAAAAATGTAAAGGCTGCCTGGTTTTTGGTCTTGTCAAGATCGGGAGAGGCATTCACATTGGCGAAGGCATAACCGTCGTTGCCCAGACGTTCGCTGATGTTTTTTGTGGACTCGGAAATCCGGGCCCGCGAAAACACCTCGCCCGGCTTTACGGTTATGAGCTTGAGTATTTCCGCTTCAGGCAGCAGCAGTTCACCGGCCACCTTGACCCCGGACACGGTGTATTTGGGGCCTTCCGTCAAACTAATGCTGATATAAATGTCTTTCTTGTCAGGCGAGATCGTCACCTGTGTCGAATCAACATTGAATTCCAGGTAGCCCCGGTCGAGATAATGGGAGCGAAGCACTTCAAGATCGGCTGAAAGTTTCTGCCGGGAATACTGATCATGCTTGCTCCACCAGGTCATCCAGCCCGGCGTGCGCAATGTGAACAGGTCGGTCAGGTCTTTCTCGCGAAAGGCCTTGGCGCCGATAATGTTGATCTGCTGGATTTTGGCCACCTCACCTTCATCAACATTGAAGTTGATGCCTACCCGGTTTCTCTCCAGCGGAGTCACCGTCGTCGTCACGGTAACGGCATAACGGCCGCCACTGAGATACTGCCGCTTCAATTCCTGTTCGGCGCGATCAAGCTGGGAGCGATCAAAAATCCGCCCCTCACCCAGGCCAATCTGGCGCAGACTTTTGACCAACTGGTCCTTCTCGAATTCCTTGGTGCCAATAAAATCGACCTGCGCAATCGACGGCCGCTCCTGTACTGCCACCACCAATACGCCGCCGTCGGCTTCGATCGACACGTCCTTGAAAAAACCGGTGCCGAACAGGGCCCTGATCGCCTGACCAGCCTTCTCGTCGGTCATGGTGTCGCCAACCTTGACCGGCAGGTAACTGAATACCGTTCCGGCCTCGATCCGCTGTATGCCCTCGACGCGGATATCCTTGACCACAAATGGTTCGATTGCCACCGCGGGCAAACAGACAAAAACCAGCAAACCCCACAACCCGCGTAAAAATGCCATATTTATCAGCTACCGATCAGGCGATTGATGTCGTTGTACAAGGCGAAAGCCATCAGCGCAAACAACACGGTCACTCCAACATGCTGTCCGGCTTCCATGACTTTTTCGGGGACCGGTTTCCCGGTAAGAATCTCGACCGAATAATACATCAAGTGCCCCCCGTCCAATAACGGCACGGGCAGCAGGTTCAGCACGCCAAGACTGATGCTGATCAGCCCCAGAAACAGCAGGTAGGATATCCAGCCGTTTTGCGCGGACTGGCCGGCATAATCAGCGATCGTGATCGGACCGCTCAGGTTTTTCAGGGAAATTTCACCCATGACCATTTTGCCGAGCATGCGCAGGCTGAACAGCGCGGTTTCCCAGGTTTTGACCATGGCTTTGCCCAGACTATCGAGCGGACCGTAACTGACACTGGCGAGCATGCCCTGCATGGCCGCCGGATCCATTTTCGGCGATGCGCCGATGCGTCCGAACCGGACGCCGCGTTCGTCGATGGCTTCGGGAGTCACTGCCACGGGCATTTCGACTGCGCCCCGCTGCACCCGCAACTGCAAGGCCTGCCCTGGTGCTGCACGCACACTTTTGACCAGCGCATCCCAGTTTTCGACAGGCCGGCCGTCGACACTGATTACGCGATCACCGGAACGCAGTCCGGCGCGCGTCGCCGGACCATTGCCGGTCAACTCACCGATGACCGCCGGCAACACCAGCCTTTGCCGGGACAGGCCGAGGGCGGCCAGCACGTCTTTTTCAAGATCTTCCGGCGCCAGTTCGTCAAAACGCAGCTCCCTGCTGATCACAGCACCTTGCACGGTTTTCACTTCGATGTTGACCGGTGCCTTGTCCAGCGCCCGCTGCATCACGATCCAGCGGAAATCCTGCCAGGTCTGCACCCGGGTGCCGGCAACCTCCTGTACCGTATCGCCGGCAACAAAACCGGCGCGTGCCGCCGTGCTGCCGGCAGGCGGTTCGCCAACCACTGGAAGCAGGCCGGGTATGCCGTGCACAAACAAAACCCAGTACAGCACGATCGCCGCCAGAAAATTGGCCACCGGACCCGCCAGCACGATGGCAAACCGCTGCCATACGGTTTTTCGGTTGAAGGCGCGGTGCAGTTCGTGAGGCGCCACATCGCCTTCGCGCTCGTCAAGCATCTTCACGTAACCACCCAGCGGAATCGCGGCAAGCACCCACTGTGTGGCATCGGGTCCGATCGTCTTCGACCAGATCGGCTTCCCGAACCCCACCGAAAACCGCAGAACCTTTACATTGCAGCGACGGGCAACCCAGTAATGGCCGTATTCATGGACAACGATCAGCGCACTGAGCGCCACGATGAATGCAATCACTGTCAACAATATGCTCATTTTCCTCTCATCTTCCTTTTAACCTCCGCTTGCGACGCGCGGCACACCCAGTCCGGCGCATGCCGCCAACGCATCGGCCCGCGCCTTGCGGTCGATGCGCTCGACATCATCGATGGACGTTATGGGCTGCGCCGGCGTCAATGCAACAATCTGCCTGATCAGCGCGGGAATGTCTGAAAATCCGATCCGGCGGTCCAGAAATTCAGCCACGGCAATTTCATTGGCCGCGTTCAGGGCTACCACCGCCGCGCCACCCGTCCGCAAGGCATCATAGGCGATGCGCAGGCAGGGGAAACGCGCAAAATCCGGCGCCTCGAAACCGAGATTGCCGGTACGCGCCAGATCCAGGAAATCGGCGCCCGAGGTGATGCGCTCGGGATGACCCAGCGCATGGGCAATCGGCGTGCGCATGTCCGGATTGCCCAGTTGCGCGATCACCGAGCCGTCGCAATATTCGACGAGCGAGTGGACCACGCTCTGCGGATGAATGACCACCTCGATCATCTCCGGCGGCGCCGCAAACAGCCAGTGCGCCTCGATGACCTCGAGTCCCTTGTTCATCATGGTCGCGGAATCCACCGATATCTTGCGCCCCATGACCCAGTTCGGATGGGCAACGGCTTCTTCCGGCGTGACGCGCGCGAGCTGCGCCGGGGTGAAAGTAAGGAACGGGCCGCCGGAGGCCGTGAGCAATATGCGTCGCACGCCGCAATCCGCAAGCGAGCCGCTGCGCTGCCGCGGCAAGGCCTGGAATATCGCGTTGTGCTCGCTGTCGATCGGCAACAGTTCCGCGCCGCTGTCACGCACCGCCGACATGAACAGCGCGCCCGCCGTGACCAGGGATTCTTTGTTCGCCAGCAGGATTTTTTTGCCGGATCGCGCCGCTGCCAGCGTAGGCCGCAGTCCGGCAATGCCGACAATGGCCGCAACCACGGTGGTAACTTCGGACAGTGCCGCAACGCGCTCCAGTTCGGACGTGCCGCACAGCACAGTGGCAGACAAACCCGCAGCCCTCAGGCGTGTCCGCAAGCGCTCCGCCGCAACGGGATCCAGCAGCACCGCGTATTCGGGCTCAAAGCGGCGACATTGTTCGAACAACACGTCGTCCCGCGAGCGTGCCGCGAGCGCGGTCACCTTGAAGCGCCGGGGATTGCGCGCAACTACATCCAGCGTGCTGACGCCGACGCTGCCGGTGGAGCCGAGTATGGTCAGATGTTGCATGTCTTCACGCACGTTGGATCAGCCACGGCACCACCAGCGCCGCCAGCGGCAGCGTCGGCGTCAGTGCGTCAATACGATCCAGAACGCCACCATGTCCGGGCAGCAGTTTGCCGCTGTCTTTGACCCCCGCCTGGCGCTTGATCCAGGACTCGAACAGATCGCCAAGTATGCTCAGCGGCAGCAGGCAAGCCACCAGCAAGGCCGCGAAAACTCCAGTTTCGACTGCCACAGCACGAAATCCGAAATACCATATGAGGGCATGATACACCGCGACTGCAAACGCGGCGCCGGCGACGCCCTCCCAGGTTTTTCCGGGGCTGATCAACGGCGCGAGTTTGCGACGCCCCCAGAGCTGCCCGGCGAAATAAGCCGCGGTATCCGCAATCCACATCACGCCGAGCACTGCGAGCAACACCCAGGGCAGCGCCTGCAAGCGTACCAGTGCCAACCAGGTCGGCACGATCAGCAACCATCCGGTTGCAGCCAGCAGCAGCGGTTGATGTACACGCCAGCTGAAACGCAGCCATGCCGGCGCAAACGCCAGCCAGAACAGCAGGGATATCCAGTACGCCGCCTGTTCGGCTGCGGCAAAAGCAAAATAATGCGCGCCCAGCAATACGGACACTCCCGTCACCAGGACCGCCAGACAAAATCCTGTTTGTCCTGAACGTCCGAAGCCCGCGAGCGCAGCCCACTCCCAGGCGCTGGCAATCAGCAAGGGCAACAACAGCACAGCCCACCAGCCGGTCGGGAGATAAAACATGCCGCCAACAAACAACAGCAACAGCACGGCGGCGGTAATGATTCTGGTGCGCAGCATTTTGCGGTGAAGGGGGGAGCGGGGCAGGCTTCAGCCGTTTGCGCTGCGGCCGGTAGCCACCTGCTCGCTGGTGCGGCCGAAGCGGCGCTCACGCTGACGGTAGGAGGCAATGGCCTGGTCAAGCGCACGAGCGTCAAAATCCGGCCACAGGGTATCGGTGAAATAGAATTCCGTATAAGCAAGCTGCCACAGCAGGAAATTGCTGATGCGCTGTTCGCCGCCGGTACGGATGAACAGGTCGGGCTCGGGCATATCGCCAAGCGCCAGATATGCCTGCAACTGTTCCTCGGTCCACGGCTCATTGGCCGCCCCGTGTTCGGCGCGCAGGCGATTGACCGCCTGCATGATGTCCCAGCGGCCGCCATAATTTGCAGCCACCGTCAGCGTCAATCCGCGATTGGCAGCAGTCAATCGTTGCGCATTGCCGATCAGGTCAACCAGTACCGGGTCAAACCGCGAAATATCGCCGATCACCCGGAAGCGTATTCCGTTCTGGTGCAGGCGCTCGACTTCCTGCTGCAGCGCGCTGACGAACAACTGCATCAGCAGCGAAACCTCCTCAGCAGGACGGCGCCAGTTTTCGCTGCTGAAAGCAAACAGCGTCAGCGCCTCGACACCGCGCTCGGCACATCCCTGGACTGCATTGCGCACCGCCTCCACACCCTTGCGATGCCCTGCCACCCGCGGCAAAAAGCGCTGTTTCGCCCAGCGGCCATTGCCATCCATGATTATGGCCACATGGCGCGGTACCGCGCTGCTCCCGGGAATGCCCTGCGTGGAACTGGTCACGCGCGCAGGTCAGATCGCCATGAGGTCGGTTTCCTTGACCTCCAGTGCCTTGTCGATTTCGGCGATGGAACGATCCGTCAGCTTCTGGATGTCGTCCTGCGCCCGGCGTTCCTCGTCTTCGGCCACTTCTTTCTTTTTCAGCAGATCCTTGAGATGGGTATTCGCGTCGCGCCGCACATTGCGTACGGCGATTTTCGCGTTTTCGCCTTCCTGCTTCACCACCTTGATAAGGTCACGGCGGCGTTCTTCGGTCAACGCCGGCATCGGCACCCGGACGATGTCGCCCTGCGTCGCCGGATTCAGGCCGAGGTCGGCATCACGGATCGCCTTCTCGACAGCCTGCACCATTTTTTTCTCCCAGGGGCTGACGCCGATCGTCCGGCCATCAACCAGCGTGACATTGGCCACCTGCGGCAGCGGCGTCGGCGTGCCGTAATAATCAACCATGACATGATCCAGCAGTCCGGTGTGTGCGCGGCCGGTGCGGATCTTGCTGAGATCCAGCTTCAGCGCCTCCACCGACTTTTTCATTTTCATTTCGGCGTTTTTTTTCACATCAGCAATCATGGCAACCTCCTGTCAAACATGCACCATCGTTCCTTCGTCTTCACCCATGACAACCCGCTTCAGCGCCTGAGGCTTGAAAATGCTGAACACATTGATCGGCAGTTTCTGGTCCCGGCACAGCGTCAGCGCAGTGGCATCCATCACCTTCAGGTTCTTGATGATCGCCTCATCGAACGTC
>CAMBCD010000063.1 GCA_945863085.1 Bordetella parapertussis | reverse complement strand
AAAGAAAAAGGACATACCGTTTCCAGTATGCCCTTTTTGCCTTTTCAGGCAACCGCCGCGATGCGACGGCCACTGCCCTGAAAAATCAGCCTTTCAGACAGCTGCTCATGAATTTCTTGCGGTCGTCGCCCGACTTGCCTTCAGCCTTGGCGTTGCAATCCTTCATGCGCTCCTGCTGTTTTTTCTGCGCTTCGCTGGGTTCTTTTTTGGCTTTTTCGGCGGCCGGTGCGGCCTTTTTGGCTTCCGCCTTGTCGGCGGCATGGGCAGAAGTCAGCGCAAACAGCGCGCAAATCATCGCGGCAATCAGTTGTTTCATTTGATTCTCCTCAATTTATTCAATAAAAACAAAAGGTTATATATAATCGCCGCCCCAACGGGGAAACGGGGCGTCGATACTCATATTAACGTCCCCTGGTGAATTACGGATGACAAAGCCCGAATTCGCCCGCCAGCAGCTCATACGAACGCAAGCGCGAGTCGTAATCACCGGTGATGGTGATCACCATCAGCTCGTCGGCCTCGAACTCCGCCTGGATTTCCAGTAATCGCTGTTTGACGACATCCGGCGTGCCGAGCACCACGCGCCGCCGGTGATGCTGGGTGATGCGTTGACGGTCGGCATCGGTGTAGGGATAAGACTCCGCTTCTTCCAGCGTCGGCACCGGCGCATTGACGCCGTAATCCATGTTCAGCCGGCGCAGGTCGACGCTTTGCGCCAGCCGCTCCGCCTGCGCCTGCGTGTCGGCACAGATCACGAACACGCACACCAGCGCCTGCGGCTGCGCCTCGCGCGGCGACGGCTGGTAACGTTTTTTGTAATCGCGCATCACCAGATCACCGCCGCGCGCACTGATGAAATGCGCGAAGGCAAAGCGCAAGCCGAGCTGCGCCGCCAGAGCGCCGCTGTAATCCGAAGAACCGAGCAGCCAGATCTGCGGACTGCTGTCGCCCGCGGGCTGCGCCCGCACCTGGCGAAACGGGTGGCCATCGGGCAAATCATCGTCGAGGTACGCCGCCAGGTACTGCACCTGCTCCGGAAAGTCATCCGCCGACGGATAACGCCCCTGGCCCATCGCCATCGCCGTGGCCTGGTCGCCGCCGGGTGCGCGGCCGATGCCGAGGTCGATGCGCCCGGGAAACAGCGCCTCGAGCATGCGGAACTGTTCGGCGATTTTCAGCGGGCTGTAGTAAGGCAGCAACACGCCGCCGGTGCCGACGCGGATAGTCGTCGTCGCCGCCGCCAGCCGCGTCACCAGGATTTCCGGGCAGGGATCGGCCAGCGCCATGATCGAATGATGTTCGGCGCACCAGTAACGGTGATAACCCATCGCTTCCGCCGACTGCGCGAGGCGCAAGGTCTGCTGTATCGCCTGCTGCGGCGTGTGGCCGCTGATCACGGGAGACTGGTCGAGGACCCTGAGTTTGACTGGCGCCATGAATGATCCGCCTGCGCGTTGCGCTGAAAATATCGATTGTATTTCACTGCCGGGGCCGGCGCCCGCTTCCCTGCAGGCGGGAGTAGAATGCCCACTGCCTGCCCCGGTGCCGCCGACTTGAATTCCGCCCTCCCCCGCCCTGCCACACTGCATAACCTGTCGCCGGTGTTCTACGGACTGGCCATCGTGCTGCTGATGTTCAGCGCCACGATGCTGGTACCGCTGGCCGTTTCGCTGTGGCTGAACGATGATGCGTTGTGGGCCTATGATCAGGCGCTGCTGATCACCCTCTCCGCAGCCGCACTGCTGTGGATGCTGGGCCGCTCCGGCCCGCGTGACCTCAAGATCCGCGACGGTTACCTGCTGGTGACCGCGGTATGGACCATCCTGCCGGCCTTCGCCGCCATCCCGCTGCTGTTTTACCTCCCGGGACTGTCGTTCACCGACGCCTATTTCGAAACCATGGCCGGACTGACGACCACCGGTGCGACCATACTCTCCGGCCTTGACGGCATGGCGCCATCCATCCACATCTGGCGCGGTCTGCTGCAATGGATCGGCGGCATGGGCATCATCGTGCTGTTCGTCGCCATTCTTCCCCTGCTCGGTTTCGGCGGCCGCCAGCTCTACAAGGCGGAAACCCCGGGACCGATGAAGGAGTCGCAGCTCTCGCCGCGCATCGCGTCCACTGCCAAACGGTTGTGGCTGCTCTACGCCGGCCTCACGCTCGCCTGCATGCTCGCACTGCGGCTGGGCGGCATGTCCTGGCTGGATGCAGTAGTGCACAGCTTCACCACGATGAGCCTCGGCGGCTTCTCCACCCACGACGCCAGTTACGGTTTTTTTAATTCACCGCTGCTCGAAGGCATCACCATTACTTTCATGCTGATCGCCGGCATGAATTTCGCGACCCACTTCCTTGCCCTCAGCAAGCAGTCGTTCCAGCCTTACCGGCACGACTGGGAAGCGCGCTGGTTCCTCGCGGCCATCATCTCCAGCGTGCTGATCATCGCGGTATTCCTGTGGGTCAGCGGCTTCTATCCCGGGCTCGCCACGGCACTGCGTTATGCCGCGTTCAACGTGGTGTCGATCGCCACCACCACCGGATTCGCCAGCACCGATTTCAACCTGTGGCCGATGTTCGCGCCGATGCTGATGCTGCTGCTCTGCGCCACCGCCTCCAGCGCCGGCTCCACCGGCGGCGGCATCAAGATGATCCGTACCCTGCTGCTGCTGTTGCAGGGCTGGCGGGAACTGGCCAGGCTGCTGCACCCGAGTGCCGTGATCCCGATCCGGCTCGGCGGCCAGGTGATCCCCAACAAAGTGGTGTTTTCGGTGCTGGCCTTCATGTCGCTGTACGGCGCGAGCATCATCATGATGACCATGATGCTGCTGTTCTCCGGACTCGACTTCATCACCGCCTTTTCCGCGGTGATCGCCTGCATCACCAGCACCGGCCCCGGCCTGAACCAAGTCGGCCCCGCGACCACCTACGAATCGCTGACCGACATCCAGATCTGGATCCTGTCGCTGGCCATGCTGCTCGGCCGGCTCGAGATTTTCACGGTGATGGTGATTTTCACGCCGGCGTTCTGGCGCAAATAATTCAGCGGCAGCTTCGCGCAACCGCCCTGCGGCTTATTTCTCCGAGCCGCGGATGAATGCGTTCAGCACGCCGCACCAGCCCAGCGCGAGGTTGTTGCGGTTGTAACCGCCGCCGCCGAAACCCATGATGCGGCCGCCGCACAGTTCATTCGCCAGCACACACAGGCGTTGCGCCGCATGGGCATGCGCCTGCGGCGTATATTGAAGGTGGGCCAGAGGATCACCGGCGATGCTGTCCGCGCCCGCCTGGAACACGATGAATTCGGGTTTGTGCTGGCGCAGGTGGGCTTCGACGCGCTCCCAGGCCTTCATGAATTGCGCATCCGTGGAACCCGGCTGCATGGGAATGTTGAGTTTTAATCCCGCGCCGCCGCCCTTGCCGCGTTCGCTGTCGGCGCCGGTGCCCGGGTACAGAAACCGCCCGTCCTCGTGGATGTCGGCGTAGATCAGGTCGGGATCGGAGTCATAGGGGTAATACAGGCCATCACCGTGGTGCACGTCGATGTCGACATAGGCCACGCGCCGGATGCCGTACTGCTTGCGCAGCGTATCGATGACCACGCCGCAGTCGTTGAACACGCAAAAGCCGGCCGCATGGTCACGCGCCGCATGGTGCAGGCCGCCGATGGGCTGGAATGTACGCAGCGCATCCCCCGCCATGATGCGCTCCAGGCCGTCGAGGGCGGCACCGACGACATGGCTTGATGCCTCATAAACGCCGGGGAAGGCCGGCGTGTCACCGGCGTCAATCGATCCGTAACCGCGATCCGACAGTTGTTGCACGCGCAGCACATGGTCCTCTCCATGGAAACGTCCGATCTCCGCGGCGCTCGCCGCGCGCGAAGCACAAACCGCTGCGGATTTGTCGAGTTTCTGTTTGTGCGCTTCCGCCCAGAACGCATTCTGGCGGTCCGGACCCCAGGGATGGCCATCGGGAAATCCGTAACTGCCCAATGCTTCGTCCACATACAACAGCACTTCTGATTTCATGCCGTCTCCTGCGATTTGAAATCACCGCCAGCCTGACGCAAGGTGACAAAATGCAGATTCGCTGCCGCGGCGGCGGCCAGAACGGCAGGAAGCACTTCCAGAATAACAGGGATGCCGGACGGAACTGTGGCCGGACAGGTACAGCACATTCCCTGATCGCACACAGGCCATGCGATTCATGTTGGCGTGGGGATGCACCGGCGGCAACTGCAGGCCGAGTGCATGGATGCGGTCGAAAATGATGCCCATGCTTCCTTTCCGTGATCGAATCTGAAACCTGATGACACTGCAGATACAACGTTGTTTTTGTTGCGGCACACAAGCAATATAGGCATCAAGGAAGCGAGTCCATCTTGATGTCTGCATGTGGACTTTCCCGCCCCCCCCCCGTGGCCTTGGAGACCACGTCGCCGATGTCCCTAATTTTTCCCGTCCCGGAACTCCCCGCCTCAACTTTACATTCCAATATCTGCCAGTTATATTGCTTCCCGGCTCGGTGTTTTTCAATCGGAAAAGAGCGTATCCGGCCTTATAAATAACGAGATTAACAATCCACTGATTTCCCAATGGGGGCATATGAAATTCAAGATTTTTGCGATTATATTCATCGCAGCACTGCTTGGCGCTTGCCGCACGGCAACCATCCTTAGTGTCAAGGATGCAGCCGTTGTTTCCAATGCAGCAAACTTGTCCAAAGAAGATGTACGCAAAGCTATCGTGCGCGCCGGTGGAACCCTGGGCTGGCAACTCAAAGACAATGGCCCTGATGCGATGATTGGTACTCTCGCGCTGCGCGACCATACTGCGGTAGTCGATATTCCGTACAGCGCCAAGCAATACAGCATCATCTATAAAAGCAGCACCAATCTGAATTACGATGGAACCACGATCCATTCAAATTACAACGGGTGGGTTCAGAACCTGCATAAAGCCATCAATGTTCAATTGAACACCCTGTAATTCCTGCCGGCAGGTGACGGGCGCCGCCCGCCACCTGCCCCAGTACATTAATGACTTCAACCACTGAAATGACTAACGATATTGCGCTGCATCTGGCGGAGTTGGTTGTTTCGATACTGAATCTCGAGGAATCTGTCGATGAGATCGATCCGAATACTCCTTTGTTCGGTGATGCCGGACTTGGTCTTGATTCGATCGATATTCTCGAAATCTCGCTCGCAGTTTCGAAGCGTTATGGTTTTCAGCTGCGATCAGACGATGAAAATAATCAGCGAATATTCTCCAGCCTGAATGCTCTTGCAGAGCATATCGCCCTGCATCGCACAAAGTAACAAGGAGCGGCCGGTGGCGGAACAATGCCGGAAAGCACCAGATTGCACCATCCTTCCCCGATGGTGACTTTACCCGGCCTCCTGCTCCAGTTACTGCCGCTGGCCATCAATTCTGCCGTTTCTTTTCTGTTTCTGAGCACTTTGCGTCACGGCAAAACCCCGCTGATCACAGCCATTGCCATCATCGAGTCAGGCCCAGCCTTGCCTGCGGGACTGGCACGTTATACCCGGCGGCTGACAGCGGCCTGGGGCCTGCTCCTGATGCTGCTCGGCGTTAAACATCTGATTCTGGAATGGCCGCAAGGCTGGTGGGTTGCTGCGCTGCTCGTGGATTCATGCGTTATTGGGTTGTTTTTCCTGCTGGAGTTTGTCTGGCGCAAGCTGAGATTTCCGGATCATGCTTTTGCGCCGCCGTGGACATTGTTTCGGCTCATACGGCAGCAAGGTGGCCTTTTCCGCCTTTACCGCCAATGCATGATCTGACATCTCCCGATATGACGATGGCCCTGCCGGTTTCGCGGGGTTATTTACCCACGGCACCGTTGACGTGGTGGCGAGGCCAGCCGGTATCGCACGAAATTTTTTCAGCGTACGCCGTGGATTTGGCCAGTCACCTGCCGACCAGCGGCGCCGTATTGAATCTGTGCGAAGACCGTGCGGCGTTTGTACTGGGCTGGGTTGCGGCACTATCCCGTGGTTTGGCCACAGTCCTGCCTGCTGACCGGACATCCAAGGCCATCAACCAGGCCGCAACCGACAGTGGTGCTGTTTGCGCCCTGATTGATGGGGAAACGCAGGGGCACAGGTGCAGTGCAGTACCATGCCTGCGTATTGGATACGACAAGCCAGTGACCGGCACAAACGTCAGGTTACCGGCCATCGCACCAGACCAGATTGCCGCCATTCTTTACACCTCCGGCTCCACCGGCAAACCGGAGCGGCTGGTGAAGCGCTGGGGGGGCTTGGTCAGTGCTGCGTACACCCTTGGCAACATGCTGGGCTGGCAGCTTCCACAGGCTGGCAGCATAATCGGCGCGGTCGCACCTCAACACATGTTTGGCCTGGAAGCCACGGTGATGCTGCCTTTGCAGTGGGGAAGCGTCATCCGTCCGGAACGACCGCTGTTGCCGGCGGACATGGTGAATGCCCTGGATTCTGCCGAATCTCCAGCATGGCTGATAGTGACGCCGCTGCATGCCGCGTCCTATATCGATGCCGAGGTCGATTGCAATGCCCGCAGGCCTGCGGGAATAATTTCATCAACCATGCCATTGGCTGCAGCAACTGCGGCAACGCTGGAGCAGCGCTGGGGCGCACCGGTATGGGAAATCTATGGCAGCACGGAAACCGGCATGGTCGGCCTGCGGCGCACGGCGCAAACCACGACATGGCGATTGCTCGATGATTTGAATCTGGCTTTTGCCGGCATTCAGCCGGTTGTCAGTGGTCGAGACGGCATGCCTGCACAAAAACTGCATGACCGGCTTCAACCGGATGGAGTCAGGGGCTTTTTACTCCTCGGTCGCAACAGTGACATGGTCAAGGTTGGCGGCAAACGCGCAATACTGTCTGAACTTAATGCAATATTGTGTGCTTTGCACGGCGTACGTGAGGCCGTACTGGTGCAACCTGAAGATGGTGGCCGGCTGGTGGCACTGGTGGTTGCTGATGCCGATTTTGATGCACAACAGATCCGGGACACGCTGGCGCAACACTTTGATCCGGTTTTTTTGCCCCGTCCGGTATGGCTGGTGGATCGGTTACCGCGCAACGACAATGGGAAGTTGCCGCGACAGGCCCTGCTCGACCTGATCATCCGGCTGCGGACATCATGATCATTAAACGTGAATTTGTGATGCCGGACACTCATCCGGTACTGTCCGGTCATTTCCCCGGCGATCCGATCGTGCCGGGTGTAGTTCTGATGGCCTGGTGCGAGCAAATGGCTGCAGAACTGATGCAGTCTCCAGTGGCTGCGCGCAACTGGCCGCAAGTCAAATTCCTGCATCCGCTCAAGCCAGGGCAAATCTGCAGCATCAAAATGGAACGCGGTGCCGGTACGCGCGTCGCATTTCGCATCACGGCAGGCACTGGACTGATTGCCAGTGGCATTTTTGAGTGGGTCTGCAACAACTCATGAAAGCCAACTGGCACGGACAGCGTGAGCGTGGCGGGATACTGGCGTTGCGGCTGATCAGCACGGTCGGACTGGTATTGGGCAGGCCAGCCACTGTCTGGCTGATGTGGCCTATCAGCCTCTACTTTTTCCTGTTTGCATCAGATGCACGCCACAGTTCCGTCGATTTTTTGGGCAGAGTATGGCAACGACAACCAACGCGGATGGAAGTCTGGCGACATTTCCGTACTTTTGCCATATGCCTGCTTGATCGGCTGTATTTTTCTGCCGGCACTACCCGGAGCCTGCGCATTGAAATCGAAGGTGCTGATGAACTGCAGACGATCATTGCTTCGGGCCAGGGATGCCTTTTAATCGGATCCCACCTAGGCAACAGTGATGCTGTGCGCAGTTGCGGGCTTAATCTCGGGACTTCACTGAAAATTCTCATGCAGGTCGAGCAATCTCCAGCCATGATGTCGGTGCTTTACGATCGCAATCCGATCTGGCGCGACTCGCTGATTCCCTTGGGCCAGCCAGATACCTTCCTGCAGGTGCACAAGGCACTCGAGGAAGGGGCGCTGGTCGCCATGCTGGGTGATCGCGCGTACCGTCAGGAAAAAAGCATTGCAATGCCGTTCCTTGGGACACCAGCCCTGTTTCCAACGGGGCCGATGCTACTGGCGGCCATTACCGGGAAACCCGTAGTGATGTTTTCGGGTTTGTACATGGGCGATGGCCGTTATGTCGTGCGTTTCGAAGCCCTGTCCAATATTCATGAGTTTGCCGGATGCACCAAGGACGCCATAGTAAAATCCCTGATGTCCCGATATGCTGATCGACTGGAAACACAGTGCCGGCGCGCCCCTTACAACTGGTACAATTTTTTCGATTTCTGGCACGATGCGGCCGCCTCGCGTAACTGACTTGTGTCGCTGGACCTGGCTGTGGCTGATGATCAGCGGCTTTACCGCACCTACCGCAGCTCAGACGGTCGTTTTCGAAATTCCCCAGTTGATGCAAATCCTGGCGCAAGTCAAAACCCGTGAATCGGCATTTACCGAAAAAAAAATACTCGCTCTCATCACGGACCCCCTGGTCAGCAGCGGCACATTGCGCTATCGCCGGCCAGATTACATCGACCGCATGACCATGGTGCCCAGACAGGAGCGCTTTACCTACGAAAACGGGAAAATCACCATGGAATCCAATGGCAGGCAGCACCAGTTCCAAGCCAAGGAACAACCTGCGCTCGGAGCATTGGTGGAAAGCATACGGGCCACCCTCGCCGGCGATGAAGAAACGTTGCGACGCCACTATCAACTGCGGCTTGCAGGCACGCGTGCCAACTGGAATCTCGAAATGTCGCCGATCACTCCGGATCTGGTTTCCCGCATCCGGACGATCCGCATCTCCGGGGTGCAGGATGAACTCCGGCAGGTCGATATTCAGGAAGTGTCTGATGACCGGACGATCATGAACATCGACGCCATCAGGCGTTAATCGTCCGTTTTGGACATGCACCCTTTCTCCTCAGATCCGGTTCCGAACCGCAAACAGAATTGGGTTGCCGTAGCAATCTGGCTGGGACTTCTCGGAGCAGCTATTTACATGCTGTTTACCCATACCAGGGTAGCTACGGACATGAGCGCCTTTTTACCCAAGGCAGCGACTTTGCGGCAGCACCTGCTGATCGGGCAATTGCAGCATGGGCCGGCTGCGCGCGCGATCATGGTATCGCTGGAAAATGCGTCTGCTGAAACACTGGCCACAGCCAGCGATGCACTGGCGAGCAGACTTGCCAAGGGCAATACCTTCGGCCTGATTGCCAACGGCGCGTTTGAACGCAGGGCGCAGGATCACAAATGGCTGTTTGCCCATAGATATCTACTCAGTACTGCGGTAACCACCGAGCGCTTCATGCCGGAAGGTTTGCGGCAGGCGCTCAGCATTTCCCGTGAACGCCTGGGCACGCCGTCTGGCGATCTGTTCAGGCCGCTGATGGCGCGCGATCCGACCGGAGAATTGGCAGAAATACTGGAGGGTATGGATATACAGCAGGGTCCGGCCATGCGTCATGGCGTATGGTTCGATGGCAGTGGCACCAAGGCATTGCTGCTGCTTGAGATACGCAAGACAGCATCCACTGTCGAAATGCAAAGCGCCATCAAACATGAAATTGAGCAGGCTTTTGCAACGCTGGCTGCGCCGGAAATACGCATGGCTCTGTCTGGGCCGGCGATCTATGCAGTCGAGAGTCGCAGCCTGATCGAACGTGAGAGTTTTACTTTCACGATCTTTGCTTCTGGGCTGATTGTGGCTCTGCTCGTCTGGGTGTATCGCAATCTGGCGCAGATGATCCTGGTATTCATACCAGCCGTCAGCGGTATTCTGGCTGCCGTGGCGCTGGTTTCCTGGTACTACGGCACGATGCACGGCATCACGCTGTCTTTTGCCATCATCCTGCTTGCCGAAACGATTGATTACCCGAGTTACCTGCTGCTGCAGACCCGACCGGAGATTCCGCTTGAAGTGGCCGCCCGCAATATCTGGCCTACCTTGCAATTGGCGGTACTGACGACCCTGGCCGGCAATCTGGCCATGCTTTTTTCCGGAATTGCCGGGCTGGCACAACTCGGATTGCTTGCGGTGACCGGCATTACCGTTGCCGGCCTGGTCAATCGCTGGGTCGTTCCTGCACTGGCTCCCCGTCAACGTCAAACCGCATCGGCATCATGGATGCCTCCCCGATGGCTGGAAAAGATTCTGCGACCGCGCCTATGGCTGGCTGGAGGCGTGGCCCTGCTTGCGCTGCTGATCCTCACGGTTGGCGGATTCTCTTGGGAAGACGATCTTGGTGCACTCAATCCTTTGCCGGCAGAAATGAAAACTCGCGATCAATGGTTACGCGGGGAACTTGGCGCACCTGATGTACGTTTCGTGATCGCTGTACCGGCGCCAGATCTGGAGCAGGCGCTTCGCGGCAGCGAAATCTTGAGGCCGGCGCTCGATGCTTTAGTGCGGGAAAAATTGCTGGCAGGGTACACCATGGCTGCAGACTATCTGCCCAGCCGTGCGACACAGCAGGCAAGGCTGGCGGCCCTGCCTGACCCCGATCAGCTGCGCCAGGATCTGCCCGTTGCAGCGCAAGCTGCCGGGTTCCGTCCCGATGCACTTACGCCGTTCCTTGCGGAAATCGCTCAAGCCCGCCAGCTACCACCGATAAGTATCGGTGATATTCCTGACAAAGCCTGGCGACTGCGCGTAGAGAGCCTGCTGATTACCCAAACCAATGGCACTGTGGCCCTGATAACGCTTAAAGGGGTGGCCGACAGCAAGGTTTTGTCCGAACGTGCAGGCACGCTGGCCCCTGCCTTGTTGATCGATCTCAAGCAGGAAATCGGCGAGTTGGTCATCGGCTACCGGCAGCAGATACTTCTGTACTCCGTAATGGGCACCATCCTCATCGTGGCCTTGCTATTCGCACATTTGCGCCGCCCCGGGGCAACGCTACGGGTAATTCTGCCTTCATTTCTGGGCATGCTGTGCACGGTTGCAGTCCTTCACCTGTGCAATGAACGTCTCAATCTTTTTCATCTGGTGGCCTTGTTGCTGGTGCTCGGCGTCGGCATCAATTACGCGCTGTTTTTCAATCGCGCCGCAACCGACCAAGGTGGCGAAAACAGAATACTGTTCTCGTTGCTGGTTTGCCTTGTTTCGACTCTGATCGGCTTTGGCGCCCTTGCGGTATCCAGCATCCCTGTCCTGCATAGCATCGGCATTACCTCTTTCTGCGGCACAGCTTTT
>CAMBCD010000062.1 GCA_945863085.1 Bordetella parapertussis | reverse complement strand
GACCGCGTCACCGTCGCCGAGGCCGGCGCGGGAGACCTCGTCGAAACATTCCAGCGCACGCGCCGTGACCGGCAATTCGTCATAACCCAGCGCGCGGGCCTCTTCGATCATGGTGGCCATGTCCTTGCGGATGGACTCGATATTGAAGGTGGTGCTGGCCGGTGCCTTGCCCTGCATCGCGTCGGCGAGCATGCCGCCGCGGGTTTTCAGGACATTGGGGCCGCCGGAGGTGTCGGCGAAAATGCTGACCAGCCGCGCCGGATCCAGTCCCAGCGGCTGGCACAGCGCCAGTGCTTCACCGACGGCCTGCCAGTACACCAGCAGCGGCAGGTTGATCGCCAGTTTCAGGCTGGCGCCTGCGCCGATGGCGCCGACATGTTCGATGCGCCGGCACAGTTGTTCCAGCAGCGGCTGCACGCGGGCGAGGTCAGCGGCGTTACCACCGACAAATGCCAGGAGTTTGCCGTCGCGCGCCGGACCGGTGGTGCCGCCGACCGGGCAATCGATCATCGCCGCACCCTTGGCCTTGATGCGGGCCGCCAGCGCGCGCTGGGTCTCCGGGCGCACCGTGCTCATTTCGACAAACAGGTTGCCGGTCACGTTGCCGGACAGCAGGCCTGCGGGGCCGTCGTAGGTCGCGGCTATGGCGCCGGCATCGGTGAGGATCGACAGGACGATGTCGGCGGTGGCGGCCAACTCTGCGGGGGTCGTCGCGACAGTAGCGCCGTGTTGCGTCAGTGCTTGCGCCTTGGCCGGAGTCCGGTTCCAGACCGTGACCTGGTGGCCGTGTTTCAGCAGCCGTTCCGCGATCGCTGCGCCCATCCTGCCGATGCCTGCCACGCCGATTTTCATGCGAATACTCCATTGCGGGTTGAGGCCTGCATGCTAACCAATGCACAGCAGCGGGGCCAGAGGCCGAGTCCGCGGATATTGAGCGTGACTGCAAAGGGGTTTTTGCTATAATTCGCCCCCTTAAGCGGCCGTAGCTCATCTGGATAGAGTACTTGGCTACGAACCAAGGGGTAGGGGGTTCGAATCCCTCCGGCCGCGCCAGTTGCACCAAGGCCCGCGATTCTCTTCGCGGGCCTTTTTTCATCAACGGGGAGAATCGAATGAGCCACCTGCGCCATACCGAACAACGCAAACGTTTTCGCGCCATCCTTAATGGCAGCGAGTGCCTGTCGCCGGCCAGCGTGTATGACCCGCTGTCCGCCCGTGTCGCGGAAAGTGTCGGTTACAAGCTGGGCATCCTCGCCGGATCCGTTTCGTCCAACACCACGCTGGCGGCGCCCGACCTGATCGTGCTGACGCTGACCGACTTTGCCGACCAGGTGCGGCGCATGATGAGGGTCAGCGACCTGAGCCTGCTGGTTGATGCCGACCACGGTTACGGCAATGCGCTGAACGTGATGCGCACGGTGCAGGAACTGGAGCACGCGGGGGTGTCGGCGATGAGCATCGAGGATACTTCGCTGCCGATCCGTTATCAGCAGCCGGAAGGCAAGGACGAACTGATTTCCGTCGGCGAGATGGTCGGCAAGCTGAAGGCGGCCGTTGCCGCGCGCCGTGATCCGTCGACGGTGATTGCCGGCCGTACCGCGGCACTGAAAGTCGAAGGCCCTGAAAAAACGGTGGGGCGGGTCAAGGCCTATGCCGCGACCGGCGTTGACTGCATATTCATTATCGGCGTCGAAACCGCGGAACAGGTCAGGGCGGTGCGCGATGCCTCGAAGCTGCCGGTGATCATCGGTCCGGGCAAGACATCAGCCACCCGGGAAGACTTTGCCAAAGCCGGTGGCCGCGTACTCTTGCAGGGGCATCAACCGGTGGCGGCGGCGGTGAAAGCCTTGCGCGAGGTGTATGCGCATTTCCACGGCGGTGGCGCCGCGGCCGATTTCAAGGACAAAATCGCCTCAGGCAAGGAAATGGACGCGCTGGTGTTCGCCGCAGATTACAAAAAATACATGGATGAGTTTTTACGCTAAGTCTCTACATCAAACCGATCAGGCGGCAGCCTGCCGCCGTGACCGGCCGATCGCCGCATTGACCTGCGGCATCACTTTTTCGGCCATCAACTCCATCGAACGTTTGGCCAGCGCCGGATCCACCCAGTCCATGCCGGCATAGACGATTTCACCGAAGTCACCGGCTTCCTCGCGCAAAGCGAGGATTTTTTCCGCGACCTGCTCCGGATTGCCGCAGATCACCAGTTTCTCCACCATGTAATCGACGGTCAGTTCGCGGTCATCCTGCTGCGGGTGGGTCTTGAAAATGGCCTGGCGTTTCGAGATCAGCATTTTCCTCAGCAGCAGATCCCAGTAATAACGATAGGGGCTGGCGCTGTCCTGCAGTCCATAACGTCGTGCGGTCTTCTCGTCATCGGCAACAAAAATGGTTCGGGCAATGCGCCAGTCCGCCGGGTCGGCGGTTTGCCCGGCGCGTTGTTTGCCTTCGGCATAATTGCTCCAGTGCGAGGGCAGGTATTGCGACAGCAGGAAATTCGCCGACAGCGGATGGAAGTCGCGTTCGCCCATGGCGATGACGCCTTTGGAGCCCGGAGCGACCACGGTGCCGACGATTTCGGGACGCGGCTGCTGGTACGGTTTGTACATCCGGCCGCGGCCGATGGCGGCGTTCTGCGTGGTCGCGGTGCTGACCTTGAAGCGGTTGCCGGGCAGGTCGATGTCATAGGGTACGTCGCGTTCCCAGATGGCGAGGATCACGTCCATCGCTTCGGCGAACAGCTTGTTGCGGTCTTCCGCGAGCATGCCCAGAGCCTCGGCGTCCGAGGGCAGCGCACCGGGGCTGACGCCGAAAATGAAGCGGCCCTGCGCCAGGTGGTCGAACATCGCCGCGTGCGCGGCAATCAGCGTCGGGTGCGAGTGCGACAGGTTGGAGGTGCCGGTGGCGAGTTTTATATTTTTTGTGTGATGGATCAGCGTCGCCAGGAAAATGAAACTGTTGGTGACGTTTTCGGAAGGCTCCGTCAGGTGTTCGCCGACAAAAGCGTCATAAAAACCCAGACGGTCGGCGAGGATGATGGCTTCGCGGTCTTCCTGCAGCGTGATCGCGGGCGGGCGCTCCGCGGGGTGCAGCGGCATCGTGAAATATCCCAGGCGCATGACGTCCTCTTTATGGGCCCGGCGCCTGTCTTCGGGCCGTGGCGATTCAATGTAACATCGGCCTGTCGTCGTCCACAATGAGGCCATCCGCAATGAAAGCACCACATGACCATTGATGCCATGAAGCCGGGCCTCAAAGGCACCACTGAAATCATGGTCGGCACGCGCGACACCGCACCACATGTCGGCAGCGGCAAGATCAAGGTGCTGGCGACGCCGGTGCTGGTGATGTTGCTGGAAGAGGCGGCGCTGAATGCCGTGGAAGGTTTGCTGCCGCCCGGTTACCAGACGGTGGGTACCCGGCTCGATGTCAGCCATACCGCGGCGACGCCGGTGGGCATGCGCGTGGTGGCGTATGCCGAGGTGAGCAAGGTCGAAGGCCGCAAGCTGACGTTCCGGGTATGGGCCGAAGACGCTGTGGAGCGCATCGGTGAAGGTACGCACGAACGCATCATCGTCAACGTCGAACGTTTTGATGTCCGCACCCAGGCCAAGGTGCGGGCGCTGACATCAAAAAATAGTCAATAAAAACAAATATTTACGATATTTTCCACAGGCAGGGCTATTTTTCTGGCGGCAGGCGCTGGTCGGTGATCGCGGTTTCGATGACGGTGTATTCACCTTCGACATAAGTTTCCTGCGCCGCGCGCTGCAATTTGCGCCTGAGCCACCACAGCCGGATCAGGAATACGCCGGCAAGGATGGCGCCGGCAATCAGCGCGATGCCGATAAAAAAGAATGCGGCCACCAGCACCACCAGGCCGAGTGCGAAAAACACGATGCGTTCCAGCAGCCCGGCCTGCGGTCGGGTATTGATGCGGATATGGGGATTTTGGAAATCTTGCGGTTGGTCCATGATGGGGCGGTCTCCTTGAAATCATCAGACCGCGATCCGGAGCCGGCGTTCAGCGGAGCCGGCGTTCAGTAGTCCGGGTTGAAGCTTTTGATGATGGCGCTGCCGGATTTTTCGTCGGGCTCCAGTACCAGCAGTTTGCGCGCTTGTGCTTCTTCGAGCAGTTTGCCAAACGAGCGGAAACCGTAATAACTCTCGTTGAAACCGGGCTGGCGGCGCTTCAGCGTCTGCTTGACCATGGAAGGCCAGATTTTGTCCTCGGCGCCGCGTTCGGCGAACAGGGCCTCGATGGTTTCCATGACCAGGTCCAGCGCTTCGGCTTTTTTGTCGCCGCCATCCTTCTCGCCGCCGGCTTTGTCAGTGGCGTCTTTGTCGCCGGCATCGGCGCCGCCCCTGGCTGTCGCGGACGGGGCCGCAGCGCGCTTTTTGCGGCTTTGCTGTTTCTTGGCTTTTTCGCGGGCGAGGTCATCGTAGAAAATGAATTCGTCGCAGTTGGAAATCAGCAGGTCGGAAGACGATTGTTTGACGCCGACACCGATGACCACCTTGTTGTTCTCGCGCAGCTTGGACACCAGCGGCGAAAAATCCGAGTCACCGCTGATGATGACGAAGGTATCGACATGTGATTTGGTGTAGCAGAGGTCCAGCGCATCGACGACCATGCGGATATCGGCGGAATTCTTGCCCGACATGCGCACATGCGGGATTTCAATCAGCTCGAAGGCCGCTTCATGCATCGGCTTCTTGAATTCGCGGTAACGTTCCCAGTCGCAGTAGGCTTTTTTGACGACGATGTCGCCCTTGAGCAGCAGTCGTTCCAGAACCTTCTTGATGTCGAAGTCCGGATACTTGGCTTCACGCACGCCCAGCGCGACGTTTTCAAAGTCGCAGAACAGGGCCATGTTTTTGGTGGCGGATGCGGTGCTCAAGGCGTTTCCTGATTATTGTTACCGGCGATTGTGGGCTTTTGTCATGGGTTTGTCGATGTGCGCGGGTTTTGCCGGCAGCGCATGTTGTGACCCAAAGTGCGGTTGAATTTAATACAATCCCTGAATGACCATACCCGATAAAACCGATCATCTGGCGGTGCTGTTTGCCGATGTGGTTGAAAGCACCGCGCTTTATCGCCGCCTCGGCGACGTTGCGGCCCTGCATGTGATCAATGTCGTCATCAACGAATTGAAGGCAGTGCTGCCCCTGTACCAGGGGCGTCTGGTGAAGACGTTGGGGGACGCGGTGATGTGCCTGTTTCCGGACGCCGATTGCGCGGTCGAGGCGGCGGTGGCGATGCAGCATGCGGTGGCCACCCTGGAACCCTCGGGCGAGAAACTGCAGATCCGCATCGGACTCCACACCGGCCCTGTGGTGATCGGCAGCGAAGACGTTTATGGCGACACCGTCAATGTTGCCGCCTATCTGGCGGATGCCGCCACGGCCGGGCAGATCCTGATTGCCGAGGAGACGGCCAAGAACATGGCCCGCGAGCGGCAGGATGCGATGACGCCGATTTTTGACGCCCTGCTGAAAACGACGCTGGCGAGGACGGCGGTGTACGAAGTGCAGTGGCGCGATGATCTGACGGATCGCACCAACATCAATCTGAACATCGTCCGCACCATTCCGCAGGACGTCGGCAGCCTGGTGCTGCTGATGGAGGGACAGGAGCGCCGCGTCGATTACTGGAATGCAATGCTGACCATCGGCCGGGCGCCCGATTCAGGGCTGGTCGTGACCGATACCCTGGTGTCACGGCGCCATGCGACGATCCGCGTCGAGCGCACCCAATTTTACCTGGTGGATCACAGCATCAACGGCACTTTTGTCACCCGCGCCAGCGGCGAGGAGATCCATGTGGTGCGCCGTGAAATCATGCTCGAGGTGCGCGGCGAAATCCGTCCCGGGTACAGCAGGACGGGCCGTCCCGGACCATGCATCGAGTTCCGCCGCGACCGGCGGTCGATGTATCGGGTCTAGTCCGGCGCCCTAAATCTTGTCCGCGAGGCCGTTGACGACTGTCTGGCCGTCGCGGCCCTGGGCGCGGGCCTCCTCGGGGGATTCCTTGCCCAGCGCCGTCTGCGCGATCATTTCGTACATGTCGGCGGCGCCGAGCAGGATGCGCGGCGTCATGCCGGCGCCTTCAAAAGTCTTGGCGATTTCGAGCATTTCCGGCACCCAGCGATAGGCCTTGGGCGGCATGACCGTGGTGCGGCTCAGTACCCACTGGCGGTTGTCGGCGGCGCTTTGCTGCAATTCTCGGTCGAGAGCGGCATCGACGCCGAGGCGGCGTGCTGCCATCAGCATTTCGACGCCCAAGGCAACCGCACCCTTGGTGTACGAGGCGTAACACATCTTGATCGCGGAGGCATCGCCGATGCGCTCGCTCATTACCCGGACATCGATGCCGGCGCTGGACAACTGTGCCAGTTCCGCGGCCCGGGGTCCCGAGACATACATGCGCA
This sequence comes from Bordetella parapertussis, assembly GCA_945863085.1. The sequence goes on along the minus strand of CAMBCD010000062.1, from coordinate 4,882 downwards.
TGCTCGCCTTGCCGCGTGGCGGCGGGCCGATGATGCCGGCATCGATGCATTCGCCGCCGGCGGCGCGGATGATGGTGTCAATTTCATGGGCGGTCTGCGGTGCGATGGCATTGCAGTCGACGAACAGGCAGCGCTTGCCTGTGGCCTGCATCGCGGCGGCGGCGGCACGTGCATTGTCGACGGCAGCGGCAGGGTTGAGTATCGACAGGATGATGTCGCAGGTCTCGACCAGCTTTTGCATCGAGCCGCAGTCATTGAGTCCGGCGTCGCGGGCAAGGGTTTTGGTGCGCGTGCTGCGTCCGTCGAGTGCGGTGTGGACTGCAAAGCCGCTGTTCTTGAGGGACAGGGCGACGCCCTGGCCCATGTCGCCGGGGCTGACAACGCCGATATTCTGGATTTTCATGGGGCTTCTTCCATTCGGTGGATGAGTGCAAGGGATAGATAGCAGCGGATAGATGCAGGGCTGCGGGACGAGGTTGCGATAAAATACACGCCACCACTTTCTTTCAACAAGAAGATTCTGGCTCCGTGATGCGGATTCCGCTATTTGGCCGCGCTGGCCAGGTTCTGCGTTCCTTGCCGGGATGACTGCGCCCCTGGCCTTGCTTCCGATCGTGCTCCCGACTGTGCTGCCAATCTTCCGCATCGTTCTGCTCAGCATCCTGACGCACACTGCCTACAAGGGCAGCAAGGTGCTGATGTCGCTGTCGGCGCTGGAACTGGGCGCCAACGAGTTTTTTGTCGGCCTGCTGTTTTCCACCTACGCGCTGTTTCCGCTGCTGCTGTCGGTTTTTGCCGGCAAAATTTCCGACCGCATCGGCTTTCGCCGGCCGATGCTCTACGGCACCATCGGTTTGCTGAGCGGGCTGGCGCTGCCGGTTCTGGTGTTCCGGCTGGAGGTGTTGTACATCGCTGCCGCGCTGATCGGCTTTTGCTACATCTTTTACACGGTGGCCGTACAGCACCTGATCGGCGCGCTGGCCGAAGGCCACGACCGCACCAAAAATTACAGCTGGTTCAGCCTCGGCATCGGCATGACCGCGCTGCTCGGCCCGACTTCGGCGGGTTTCCTGATTGATGCGGTGGGTCATCGCACGACTTTTGCGGTGATGGCGGTACTGCCGGTGGTGCCGGTGCTGCTGCTCGGGCTGTGGAACGGCTGGCTGCCGAAAACCACTCATATCCCGGCGAGCAAGGCGGAAAAAGCCAGCCATCGCGTGGGCGACCTGGTGCGCAATCCGCCGCTGCGCCGTGCACTGATCACCGCCGGCATCATCGAAACCGCGCTGGAACTCTACAACCTGCTGTTGCCGATTTACGGCCACAGCATCGGCATGAGAGCCTCCGAAATCGGCCTGATCCTCGGCGCCTTCGGCCTGGCGCTGCTGATCGTGCGCGCGGTGATGCCGCATCTGGTGAAACGGCTGGGCGAGGAGCAGTTGCTGGCGATGTCGCTGGTGCTGGCGACCGGCGTCTGCCTGGCGTTTCCGTTCGTGACCGGTTTTGCGACCTTGTTTGCGATTTCGTTTGTGCTGGGCATGGGGCTGGGTTGCGGCAGCCCGCTGTCGATGATGCTGGCCTACAACCGGGCGCCGGCGGGGCGCTCCGGCGAAGCGATGGGGCTGCGCCAGATGGTCAACAAGGGTACGGAAGTGCTGGTGCCCTTTGTATTCGGTTCGTTGAGCACGGCTTTCGGCATGGTGCCGGTGTTCTGGCTGGATGCGGTGCTGCTGGCGATTGCGGCCGGGTTGATGCGCAGGGATGCAGCGAAACTGCGAAAGCCGCAGAAGGAAAGTTTGCCGTGAAGTTCCCCTGGTTATGGGGGGGGATGTTGGGGTGGTTGCTGACAGGCACTGCGCTGGCCGCGGCGCCGGAGACCGTGACTTTCATCAGTGCCGATGGCAAAACGCAGCTCACCGGCTACGTGTTTGCGCCGGCGTCACCGGGGCCGCATCCGGCGGTGGTGATGCTGCACGGCCGCGCCGGGTCCTATTCTTCGCTGAAGCGCGGCCAGCACAACGCCGATGCGCTGACCATGCGGCACAAAATGTGGGGCAATTTCTGGGCGGAGCGTGGTTACCTGGCCGTACATGTCGACAGTTTCGGGCCGCGCGGTTATCCCGGTGGTTTTGGCAGACATTCCTACGGCAGCCGGCCGCTGGAGGTCAGTGAACAGTCGGTGCGTCCGCTGGATGCCTATGGCGCGCTGGCCTATCTGCGCAGCCGCAGCGATGTCGCGCCGGACCGCATCGGCGTGCAGGGCTGGTCCAATGGCGGCATGGCGGTGCTGGCCGCGTTGGGGCCGCGGCCGCCGGGACTGCAGAACCCGACGCCGGCCAGCGGTTTTCGTGCAGCAATCGCGCAATACCCGAGTTGCCGCGCGCCATCGGCGGAACCGGATTACGCGGCTTATGCGCCGCTGCTGATCATGGTCGCCGAGAACGATGAAGAGGTATCGCCGGCCGTGTGCCGGACATTCGCGGAAAAAATTCGCGACCGCAGCGCCGGCTTGGAATTCGTCTGGTACGACGGTGCCGAGCATTCGTACGATGATCCCGGCAAGACCAAACAAAGTCATGTACCCAACCGGCTGGCGCTGCAGGATTCACTGCAGCGTGCCGCGGCGTTTTTTGCGCAACACCTGGCGCCGCTGAAACCATGAGTATTGCCGGCAACACCTTCCGTGTCCGCTATGCGCTGGGCGTGGTGCTCGTGGTCCTGTGCTGGGCCGGTGCGCAGGCGGCAAGTCCATCACGTTCGGCGATTGCTTCGGCGCATCCCTTGGCCACTGCCGCTGGTGAATCGGTGCTGGCGCGTGGAGGCAATGCGTTTGACGCCGCGATTGCGGTGGCCGCTGCACTGGCGGTGGTTGAACCGTATTCATCCGGTCTGGGCGGCGGCGGGTTTTTTCTGCTGCATCGGGCGAATGATGCCCATCAGGTGATGATCGATGCGCGGGAAACCGCACCGGCCGGCATCCTGCCGCGGCATTTGTTTGATGCCGCCGGTAATCCCCTGCCGGGTGCCACCACGCGCGGCGGTACTGCCGCGGCCATTCCCGGATTGCCGGCGGGACTGGAGCACCTGGCGCAGCGTTACGGCACCTTGCCATTGAGCGTCACGCTGGCGCCGGCCATCCGGCTGGCCAGCGAGGGTTTTAAAACAGACCGGCGTTACGCGCGGATCACGCAACTGCGCGAGGCCATGCTGCGCGCAAGCAAAGAGACTGCGCTGTTTCTCGATAACGGCCGTGCACCGGCCCCCGGTCATCTGCTGCGCCAGCCCGATCTGGCCTCGACGCTGAAACGGATCACCCGCGACGGTGCGGCGGGTTTTTACCGGGGGCCGGTGGCAGAGGGCATGGTTGCGGCAGTCAACGCTGCGGGCGGCGTCTGGCAGATGAGTGATCTCGCCGCATATCGCGTGGTCGAGCGCGTGCCGGTGCGTTTCAGTTATCGCGGTGCGCGGATTACCGCAGCGGCGCTGCCGTCGGCAGGTGGCATCGCGCTGGCGCAGGCACTGGGCATGCTGGAGCATTTCCAGCAGGGGCCGGTGCAAGACCCCGAATACGCGCATCTCGTGGTTGAGGCCATGCGCCACGTATTCCGTGACCGTGCACAACTCGGGGATCCCGATCAGGCGGCTGTGCCGGTGGCAGAACTGCTTCAAAAAGATAAATTAAAACAATATGTTACGAATATCCACCGGGATCGCCCAAGCCGGCTGCCTCCGCCTGTGGCGCCTGCCACGGGGGCGGGCAGTGTCAACACCACGCATTTTTCGATCATCGATGGCGCCGGCAATCGCGTTGCGGCCACACTGACGATCAACCTGCTGTTCGGCTCGGGCATCGTTGGCCGCGGCACCGGTGTGTTGCTCAATAACGAAATGGATGACTTCACGCTGCGCGCGGATGTCGCGAACAGTTTCCAGTTGCGCGGTGGCGAAGCAAACAGCGTGGCACCCGGCAAACGTCCCTTGTCGAGCATGACGCCGACATTTGTTGAAGACGACAAAGGTGTGCTGATCCTCGGCGCACCCGGCGGTTCGCGCATCATCAGCCAGGTGCTGCTGGCTGCAATGGAATATCTGCGCAATCCGCAGGTTGATTTGCCGCAATTGGTGGCGATGCCGCGTTATCACCATCAATACTGGCCCGACCGCATTGAAATCGAGCCCGAAGGATTTTCCGTGGCGTGGCGCAGCGCACTGGAAGCCAAGGGGCACCAGATACGCGTGGTCAATCGCAAGTGGGGCAATCTGCAGGCGGTATTTCAACCGCGGGGCGACGGTGTCGCGCAGGCGGCGAACGATCCGCGCGGCAGCGATGTCGCCTGGTATTGAGTTTTGGTGAGGGAGTGAAAGAAGCAGGCATTTAGTAACGGGAGATTTTGCGATTCGGTGATTTTCCCCGCCACTTTTCACACATTCACCATTCACGATAACGTCCTGTATCATTTCGCCCCATGAAAACGACATTTCTCGAATTCGAGCAGCCGATCGCCGATCTGGAAACCAAGATCGAAGAACTGCGCTTCGTGCAGGATGATTCGGCGCTGGATATTTCCGAAGAAATCGCGCGGCTGCAGAAAAAAAGCCAGGGCCTGACCAAGGAAATCTATTCCAAGCTGAATGCCTGGCAGATTTCGCAGGTGGCGCGCCATCCGCAGCGGCCGTATACGCTGGATTACATCAACGGCCTGTTCACCGATTTCGAGGAAATGCACGGCGACCGCGTGTATGCCGATGATCCGGCGATTGTCGGCGGCATGGCGCGGTTCGGCGGCCAGACCGTGGTGGTGATCGGGCACCAGAAGGGGCGCGACACCAAGGACAAGATTTACCGCAATTTCGGCATGCCGCGGCCCGAGGGTTACCGCAA
>CAMBCD010000061.1 GCA_945863085.1 Bordetella parapertussis | reverse complement strand
CGGGAATCAGCATCCACACCGCCATGCCGAGAAACGACAGGCCGAGGATCCAGCGCAGCGCATCGGCACCGAGCAGGGCCGCGCCCCAGGCACCGACAGTGCCGGCGAGGGCGTGATTGGCCAGTGTCGCGACGAGGATGCCGGCAATGATCGGCCACGGTTTTTTGAAGCGCGCGGCCAGCACCAGCGCCAGCAGCTGGGTTTTGTCGCCGATCTCGGCGAGCGCGACGATACCGGTGGAGATTAAGAATGCTTCCATAAGGAGGGCTTGGTGCAGGGCGCGGACTGTAGCGGAATGCGCCCTCTGCCGCAATGCGCAGCGGGTCCGCATGCTGCGGACGCGCGTGGCCCGCGGAGCGGTAATTCTGTAAGCTGCGCATGCGCGGTGGCGGCAGGCAGCGACCGTCGCGCAACGTCAGAATAAAAATCAAACAAAAACAATCAGTTACCGTTCACTGCAGATCAACGCTAAAAAGCGCAGACCAACATGGCCACTTTATTTTCCAAATTGATGCCGCGCGAGGGTCGCTTTTTCGACTTTTTTAACGCCCATGCGCTGCGCATCGTCGAAGGCAGCCAGGAACTGGTCGGGCTGATGGGAAATCTGTCGCAGGCCGAGGCCTACACCCGGCGCATTGACGATGCCGAGCGTGCCGCCGACAAGATCACCCACGACACGCTGCTGGTACTGCACAGCACGTTCATCACGCCGATCGATCGCGACCAGATCCACCAGCTGATCACGCGGATGGATGACATCCTCGATCTGATCCAGGACGTCGCCGAATCCCTGCTGCTGTACGACATCCAGCGCGTGACGCCGGAGGCCGAGCGGCTGGCACAGATCTGCCACATGACCTGCGAGCGGGTGAAAACCGCCGTCGGCCTGTTGTCCAACCTCAGCGAACCCCAGGCCATACTCAAGACCTGCGAAGAAATCGACCGCCTCGAGTCCGATGCCGATCGCGTGATGCGTTCTGCCATGTCGCGGCTGTTCCGTGATGAAACCGACCTGAAGCAGGTGTTCAAGCTGCGCTCCGTGTACATGCTGCTCGAGGAAATCACCGACCGCTGCGAGGATGTGGCGAACATCGTCGAAAGCATCGTGCTCGAGCACGGTTAGCATGGATACGGGCAGCATCAGCCTCGGCGTCGTCGTGCTACTGGTGGTCGTCGCACTGGCGTTCGACTTCATGAACGGCTTTCACGACGCCGCGAATTCCATCGCCACCGTGGTCTCGACACGCGTGCTGAAACCCTATCAGGCGGTGATGTGGGCGGCGTTTTTCAATTTCGCCGCCTTGTTCGTGTTCCAGCTGAAAGTGGCCACTACGGTCGGCCAGGGCATCATCGATGGTTCGGTGATTGATCACCACATCGTGTTCGGCGCACTGGTGGGCGCCATCGCCTGGAACATCATCACCTGGTATTACGGACTGCCATCGAGTTCCTCGCATGCGCTGATCGGCGGCCTGATCGGTGCGGCGGTGGCCAAAAGCGGTTTCTGGGCGCTGCAGAGCGCCGGTATCTACAAAATATTGCTGTTCATCGTGATTTCGCCAACACTGGGTTTCCTGCTGGCGGGGCTGCTGATGGTTGCAGTGTCATGGATCTGCCGGCGCACCACGCCGGCGAAGGTCGACCGCTGGTTCCGGCGCCTGCAATTGATATCGGCGGCAGCCTACAGCCTGGGCCACGGCGGCAACGACGCGCAGAAAACCATGGGCATCATCGTCATGCTGCTGATCGCCGCGGGCCTGACGGGGCCCAAGGATCCGATACCGATGTGGGTGGTCATTTCCTGTTACGTGACGATTTCGCTGGGCACCATGTTCGGCGGCTGGCGCATTGTCAGGACCATGGGCCAGAAAATCACCAAGCTGAAACCGGTGGGCGGCTTTTGCGCGGAAACCGGCGGTGCGATGACGCTGTTCCTTGCCACCGGACTGGGCATTCCGGTTTCCACCACGCATACCATCACCGGCTCCATCGTCGGTGTCGGTTCCGCGCAATCCGCGTCCGCGGTGCGCTGGGGTGTCGCCGGCAACATCGTGCTGGCGTGGATCCTGACCATACCCTGCGCGGCGACCATGGCGGCAATCGCGTGGTGGGCGAGCTTCAGCCTGTTCTCCTGAGCACAACATGGGAACCCGCAACAATGAACGCAGCTGATGACAACAGCCACGCCGCGCTGCTTGCGCAAAGCGTCGGCGATTTTGTAAAACGCGGGGCGGACCTGCCGCGGGTGCGCGCGCTGGCGCAAACCCATGCCGAATTCGATCGCGTGCAGTGGCAGCAACTGGCCGAACTGGGCTGGCTCGGCGTGCTGGCCCCGGAATCCTGCGGCGGCCTCGGACTGGGCCTGGCCGAAGCGGCGATCGTCGCCGAAGGTCTCGGCCGCGCGCTGACGCCGGAGCCCTATACCGCCGTTGCCGTGCTGGCGGCGCGTGCGCTGGAATATGCTGCCGACACGCCGCTGCGTAATGAATTGCTCAGCGGCCTCGTTAACGGTGACCGTGTGCCGGTCGTCGCCTGTCACGAACAGGCTGACGATGTCGCTGCCGCCCGGATTGCGACCACGGCGACACCGTTTGAAGGCGGTTTCCGCGTCAACGGACAAAAACAATTCGTGATCGGCGCTGTCGGTGCTGACGGTTACATCGTCAGTGCAGAGGCCGCCGGCGAACTTCAGCTGCTGTGGATTCCGCGCGATGCCGCCGGTTGCGACACGGGATTGATTCCCCTCGCCGACGGCCGCAGTTACGGCACGGTGACTCTGAAGGATGTGACGGTGCCGCGTGACCAGGTGCTGGCCTCCGGCAAGGCGGCGCGCGGTGCACTGGCCCGCGCACTGGACCATGCGGCGGCTATCGCTTCGGCGGAGCTGGTCGGCGTGATGAAATCTGCGCACGAGATGAGCCTCGAGTACATGAAAACGCGGGTGCAGTTCGGCAAGGCCATCGGCAGCTTCCAGGCACTGCAGCATCGCGCCGTCGATCTCTACATCCAGCAGGAGCTGGCCGACGCGGTGCTGCGCGAGGTGGTGACGCAACTCGATGCGAGCCCCGACGACAACACGCGCGCGCTGCACGCCAGTCGCGCCAAGTCGCGTTGCGCCGAAGCCGCGCTGGCGATTACCCGTGCGGCGATCCAGTTCCACGGCGCGATCGGCTTCACCGAAGACTGCGACGTCGGTTTGTACGTGAAGCGGGCGATGACCTTGTCGGCGTGGCTGGGCAACGGCCGCGCCCACCGCATGCGTTATGCCCGGCTGGCCGCGCAAACCACCCGGGAGGCCGCATGAAGGACTGGAATGCCATGGACGACGAAACCTTTCGCAAGGAAGTGCGCACATTTTTTGAAGCCGAGTTTCCGCGCGAATTCCGCTTCCTGCCGCGGCGCATGCGCTGGCATGAATGCCGCGACTGGTACTTGAAACTGTCGAAAAAAGGCTGGATCGCGCCGAACTGGCCGCGCGAACACGGCGGCATGGGACTGTCGCCGTCAAAACTGCTGATTTATTTCGAGGAAACCGAACGCGCCGGCGTTGGCCGCATGCCCGACCAGGGACTGACCATGGTCGGCCCGACACTGATCCGTTTCGGCAACGATGCACAGCGCGCGTATTTCCTGCCGAAAATCATCGCCGGCGACGCAATCTGGTGCCAGGGCTACTCCGAACCCAATGCCGGTTCTGACCTGGCCAGCCTGCGCACCGAGGCGGTGCTGGATGGTGATGATTACGTCATCAACGGCAGCAAGATCTGGACCTCGATGGCGCACGACGCCACGCATATTTATGTGCTGGCGCGCACCGACAGGCAGGCAAAGAAAAAGCAGGAAGGCATCAGCTTCCTGCTGGTCGACATGAAAACCCCGGGCATCACGCTGCGCACCATCCGCAACATTGCCGGCCACGAAGAGTTCTGCCAGGTGTTTTTCGACAATGTGCGCACGCCGAAAAAGAACCTGGTCGGCGAGCTGCACAAGGGCTGGACCATTGCCAAGGGCCTGCTCGGTTTCGAGCGGCTCAATATCGGCAGCCCGCGGCGGCCGCTGCAGGCGCTGGAAAAACTCGAAGCGCTGGCCGAGGCGCGCGGCCTGATCAATGACGCCGCATTTGCCGAGCGGCTGACCCAGCTGAAACTCGACCTGGCCGACCTCGGGTCGCTGTACGGGCGTTATGTCGAGCGCGCGCGCCGCGGCGAAGCGCTGGGGCAGGATGTATCGATGCTCAAGGTGTGGTCGATGGAAACCTACCAGCGCCTGTCCGAACTGCTGATCGAAGCCGCAGGGGACTACGGCGCGATCGACGGCGAAGTGGCCATGGGCGGGGCCAGCATCGACGTGCTGTCTCCCTTTTATAACTCGCGGCCGGGCACGATCTACGGTGGTTCCAACGAAATCCAGCGCAACATTCTCGCCAAGTACGTGCTCAACCTGCCGTCCTGACGCGGGCGTCGCGCATTGTGTTTCGTTCGGGCGAACGTCATCATTACGTCCAGGATTACGTTCAGTCGCATCACATTCATTGATTTCATGCGGAGCCCGTCATGAGCAAGACCCCCATACACACTGCGTCAGCGCCCCAGGCCATCGGCACTTATTCGCAGGCGGTGCGCTGCGGTGATACCGTCTATCTCGCCGGCCAGATCGGTCTCGATCCCGCGACCATGCAGATGACCGACGGCATCGATGCGCAGATCCATCGCGTGTTCAAAAATCTGCAGGCAGTGGCTGCTGCCGCCGGCGGCAAGGTCGATGATTTCGTCAAGGTCAATGTTTACCTGACCGACCTCGGCCATTTCGCCAAGGTCAATGAAATCATGGCAACCTATTTTCACGAACCCTATCCGGCGCGTGCCGCGGTCGGTGTCGCCAGCCTGCCGCGCAATGCGCTGGTCGAGGTCGACGCGGTGATGCACTGCCCGCTGTCGCGCTGACACCACCCCACCATGGCGCGCGCGCGCGCGGCTGCGGCCGCCGCACCTCACCCCTCGCTGGCCGGACTCAGTGCCGGCACGCTGGCGCGACTGGCAAAACTCGGCATCGCGCGCCGTTTCGACCTGGTATTGCACCTGCCGCCGCGTTATGACGATGAAACCCGCCTTTGTCTGATTGCCGACGCGCTGCCCGGCGAGGAACTGCTGGTACAGGGCACGGTCACCGACTGCGACATCAAGTACCGGCCGAAACGGCAGCTGGTGTGCCGCATCAGCGACGGGACGGGCGAGCTGACACTGCGTTTCCTGAATTTTTACGGCAGCCAGGTCAAGACACTGGCGCCGGGCAATATCGTGCGCGTGTTCGGCAGCGTGCGTATCGGACATTTCGGCGCCGAGATGGTCCATCCACGGTATCGCGTGGCAGTGCCGGACGCGCCGGTGGCGCAGGTACTGACACCGATCTATCCGACCACCGCGGGCATGGGCCAGGACAGTTTGCGGCGATTGATCGCGCGCGCGCTGGATACCGAGTCACTGGCGGAAACCTTGCCCGCGGCATTGCCCGAATCGCTGGGCCTGCCCTCGTTCGAAGCCGCAGTGCGCCTGCTGCACAATCCTCCCTCCGACATTGCCCAAGCTGCCTTGCAGGGGCGCGTGCATCCGGCCTGGCGGCGCATGAAGTTCGACGAACTGCTGGCGCAGCAACTGTCGATGCGCGTGCACTACCGGCGCCGTCGCGCGGCCGGCGCACCGGTACTGAAGGCACGCGGCAAACTGGTGAACGCGCTGCTGCAGCGTTTGCCGTTCCAGCTGACCCGCGCGCAGAACACGGTTCTGGCGCAGATCCGCGAAGACATCGGCCAGGCGCATCCCATGCAGCGCCTGCTGCAGGGGGATGTCGGCAGCGGCAAAACCGTGGTGGCGGCGCTGGCGGCGCTGCAGTGCGTGGAAAACGGTTATCAGGCGGCGGTGATGGCGCCGACGGAAATCCTCGCCGAACAGCATTACCGCAAATTCGCCGAGTGGCTGGCGCCGCTCGATGTCACGGTGGCATGGATTTCCGGCGGCATTAAAAAAAGTGATAAAAAACAATGGCTTACGGATATTGCGCAGGGTGATGCCCAAATTGTTGTCGGCACCCATGCGCTGTTTGAAGACGAGGTGGTGTTCAGGAACCTCGGCCTCGCGGTGATCGACGAGCAGCACCGCTTTGGCGTACACCAGCGGCTGGCGCTGCGCATGAAGGGCACAAAATCGAACAAGGGGGCACAACCGCACCAGTTGATGATGAGCGCGACGCCGATCCCGCGCACGCTGGCGATGAGTTATTACGCCGACCTTGATGTGTCGGTAATCGATGAACTGCCTCCCGGACGCACACCGGTGGTGACCAAGCTGGTAGCGGAGGAGCGGCGCGACGAAGTGATCCAGCGCGTGCGTGATGCCTGCATTGATGGCCGGCAGGCGTACTGGGTGTGCCCGCTGATTGAAGAGTCGGAAACACTGCAACTGCAGACCGCGCTGGATACGCATGCCCATCTGCAGCAGACCTTTCCCGAATTACGCGTCGGCCTGGTTCACGGCCGGCTGAAATCCGCCGAAAAGCAGCAGGTGATGACCGCATTCAAGAATGGCGAAGTGCAGCTGCTGGTGGCGACCACGGTGATCGAGGTCGGCGTCGACGTGCCCAATGCCTCGCTGATGGTGATCGAACACGCCGAACGCATGGGCCTGTCGCAGATGCACCAGCTGCGCGGCCGCGTCGGCCGCGGTGCGGCGGAGAGCACCTGTGTGCTGCTCTACCAGGGCAAGCTGACACCGAATGCGAAGGAACGACTGAAAGTCATTTACGAACATACCGACGGCTTCGAGATCGCGCGGCATGACCTGAATCTGCGCGGGCCCGGTGAATTGCTGGGCGCGCGGCAGAGCGGGGTGCCGATGATGCGGTTTGCGGATTTGGCTCTTGATTTGGATCTGCTGGATGCGGCGCGGGATGCGGCGGAGATGTTGTTGCGGGAGGAGCCGGAGGCGGCGAAGGCACACCTTGCGCGGTGGTTGGGTGGGAGGAATGAGTATTTGAAGGTTTAGGTTGTTGTTGAAAAGCAAGTTCGCCGGGGGTAGCCCGGCGGCTAGTCACTTTCTCTTGCTTCGCCAAGAAGTAACCAAAGAGAAGGCGACCCAGGTTCGCCGGTCCTTCGGACTTCCCTGCGCTGCTCGCCGATTCAGGCGGCTGCCACCCAAGGTGACTTCCTTCGGGGCGCGGAACTCGCCCTTGCCTGCGGCAAGGACTCAGACAGTCCTCGCCGACTACCCCTGAACCGGCTGTGCTGCTCGGCGGCTCACATGGGGAGCTTGGTGGTTGGCCATATTGTGCGGGACGATGATGCGATAATCCGGCATCCAAAAATCCTGTTCATTTGTGAAATCCATTCCCCGAGATTCCCTTTGGTGTTCTGCACCAGTCGCTGCCGGCGCATTGCGCCGCTGGCTGACCGATCCAGGGTCGCTGACCGCACGGCTACAACAGCATGCCGGGGAGATCAAGGTGAAGGTGTTGTTCCAGGGTTTGCGCCGGGTTAATCGCGATGAGGTTTTTTTGTTTGCTGCGCCGGACAAGCGCGTGATGGTGCGGGAAGTATTGTTGTTGCGCGGAACAACGCCGCTGGTGTTTGCGCATACGGTGTTTGCCGCCGGCGGTTTGCGCGGCGCCTGGCGCGGCATTGCCGGGCTGGGCAACCGGCCGCTGGGTGCGGCTTTGTTTGCCGATCCGCGGATTGCGCGGTTTCCGCTGCGCCAGAAAAAGCTGTCGCGCAATCATCCACTTTATCGCCGTGCTGCGGCACAGCTGAAAAAAATGCCATCGCCATTGTGGGCGCGGCGCTCGATATTTGCCGCGGGCAAATCGCCTATACTGGTCAGTGAAGTTTTTTTGCCGGCAATAAACGACTTGTGACTCTGACGCTAAAAGATCGGCTTACCGCTTACGAAAAGCTGATGCGGCTCGACAAGCCCATCGGCATTTTGCTGTTGCTGTGGCCGACCTTGTGGGGTTTGTGGTTTGCCGCCGGCGGTTTGCCGCCGCCGGACGTGCTGCTGATTTTTTTCACCGGCACCGTGCTGATGCGTTGCGCCGGCTGCGTGATCAACGATTACGCCGACCGCAACTTTGATCCCCATGTCGAACGCACCAAGGACCGGCCGCTGGCGGCTGGCGTGATCCGCCCGGCAGAAGCGCTGGCGCTGGCCGCGGTACTGATGCTGATCGCTTTCGGCCTGGTGCTGTTACTGACGCCGCTGACCATCAAGCTGGCGCTTGTTGCCGCCGCGATTGCCGTCATCTATCCGTACGTGAAGCGGGTGTTTCCGCTGCCGCAGCTGTGGTTGGGTATTGCTTTCGGCTTTGGCATCCCGATGGCTTACGCCGAGCTGTGGCATGCGCTGCCGCGGGTGGCCTGGCTGCTGCTGGTCGCGACCATGTTCTGGGCGATTGCCTACGACACCGCGTATGCCATGGTCGACCGCGACGACGATCGCAGGATCGGCATTAAATCTTCGGCAATTTTGTTCGGGCGGTATGACGTCGCCGGCATCATGGCCGCGCATGCGGTGTTTATCGGCTTGATGGCCTGGATCGGCTGGTGGCAGATGCGTGACGTCATTTATTTCGCCGGGCTGGCGGTGGCAGTGGCGCTGGTGTTGTACCAGTACCGTCTCATCCGCGACCGCACACGCGAAGGCTGCTTCAAGGCATTTCTCAACAACAACTGGGTGGGTTGCGTGATCTTTATCGGCCTTGCCGCCGATTTGTGGTTCGGTACCCGGATGCTGCGATGAGTTATCGCGATTTGCGCGACTTCATCGCCGGGCTGGAACGCAGTGGTGAACTCAAACGTATTGCCGTCGAAGTCGATCCGCGGCTGGAGATGACGGAAATCTGCGATCGCGTGCTGAAGAGCGGCGGTCCAGCGCTGTTGTTTGAGAAGCCCCGAGGTCAGCAAGCAGGTCAGAGCATCCCCGTACTCGCCAATCTGTTCGGCACGCCGCAGCGCGTGGCACTGGGCATGGGCCGCGATTCAGTGGCCGCCCTGCGCGAGCTCGGGCAATTGCTGGCGCAACTGAAAGAGCCCGAACCGCCGACGGGCCTCAAGGATGCCTGGGACAAACTGCCGTTGCTGCGCCAGGTGCTGGCGATGCAGCCGCGCGAAGTCAACAATCCGCCCTGCCAGGAAATCGTCTGGGAAGGCAATGATGTCGATCTGGCGCGCTTGCCCATTCAAACCTGCTGGCCCGGTGATGTTGGTCCGCTGATCACCTGGGGTCTGACGGTGACGCGCGGTCCGCAAAAAGCGCGGCAGAATCTCGGCATCTACCGCCAGCAAGTCATCGGCCGCAATAAACTGATCATGCGCTGGCTGGCGCAGCGTGGTGGTGCGCTGGACTATCGCGATCACTGCCTGGCGCACCCGCGTGAGCCCTTTCCGGTGGCGGTGGCGCTGGGTGCAGATCCGGCGACCATGCTCGGCGCGGTGACGCCGGTGCCGGACTCGCTGTCCGAGTACCAGTTCGCCGGTCTGCTGCGCGGTGAAAAAACCGAAATCGCGCAATGCCTGACGCATCAGCTCAAAGTGCCGGCGCGCGCCGAGATCGTGCTGGAAGGTTTCATTTATCCCAATGAGACCGCGCTGGAAGGCCCGTTTGGCGATCACACCGGTTATTACAACGAGCAGGAACGTTTCCCGGTGTTTACCGTCGAGCGCATCACCATGCGCCGCGATCCGATTTATCACTCGACCTACACCGGAAAACCGCCGGATGAACCTGCAGTACTGGGCGAGGCGCTGAACGAAGTGTTCGTGCCGCTGCTGGTCAAACAGTTTCCGGAAATTGTCGACTTCTATCTGCCGCCCGAAGGCTGCTCGTACCGCATCGCCTGCGTCAGCATGAAAAAACAGTATCCGGGACACGCCAAACGCGTGATGTTCGGCATCTGGAGTTTTCTGCGCCAGTTCATGTACACCAAGTTCATCATCGTCACCGATGACGACATCAATGTACGCGACTGGAAGGAAGTGATGTGGGCGCTGACCACGCGGGTCGATCCGCGGCGCGACACGCTGATCGCTGATGCGACGCCGATCGACTACCTGGATTTCGCCAGCCCGGTCAGCGGCCTCGGGTCGAAGATGGGCATCGATGCCACCAACAAATGGCCCGCCGAAACCGACCGCCGCTGGGGTGAGCCGATTGCGATGAGTGATGAGGTGAAGCAGCGCGTGGATGCGTTGTGGAGCGAGCTGGGATTGGATTGAAGCCTGTTGATGAGCGCAGTCCTTCTGCTCAAACTGTTGCTGGTGCCTGCGCTGATCGCACTGGTGACGCTGGCCGGCCGGCGCTGGGGTCCGGGTATTGCCGGCTGGCTCTCGGCGTTTCCGGTGGTCGCCGGGCCGATCCTGTTGTTCATCGCGATTGAACAGGGCGCGGATTTTGCGGCAAAGGCAGCGGTAGGCACGCTGTCGGCGGTGCTGGCGATGCTGGCCTTCGGCATCAGTTATGCCTGGGCAGCCACCCGTTTTGCGTGGCCGGCGAGTCTGGCCTCCGGCTACGCCGGTTATGCCCTGGCCGTATGGGCGCTTAACCAGTGGAACGCGACTACCTTGGCCGTCGCCTGGCTGGTCGTGCTGGTGGCGCTGTGGTTTGCACCGCGCCTCTATCCTGTGGCGCAGACTTCCGCTGCGGCAATCGCGAAACCCGCCAATGACATGCTGCTGCGCATGGGCTCGGGTGCGCTGCTTGTACTGCTGGTCACTCACTTTGCCGCGAGCCTGGGGCCCGGTCTCAGTGGCGTGTTCGCAATGTTTCCGGTGATGGGCACCGTACTCGCACTGTTCACGCACCGCAGCGCCGGTGCGGTTGCAGCGACCCGGCTGTTACGCGGCATGGTGCTGGGTTTTTACGCGTTCAGCATGTTCTGCGCGGTCCTGGCATGGGCCCTGTCCGTTACGGACATCGGCACGGCGTTTCTGTGGGCTCTGGCGGTTGCAATTCTGGTCCAGGGACTGTCGCGACTGTGGTTGAGCCGTCACGGCATGGTGCTTGCGCAACGGAGGCCTTGAGGCGATTGTTGCGCCAGGTACGAAACGCCGGCTATTTTTTTCCGCGCCGCCGTTCCTGCCGCCCGCAGCAATTGCTGCTGTCGCGATTGTGCACCCAGCCCAGCATCGCATCCTGCGCTGCCTGCGCGTTGAACGCGTTGGCATGATTGACCATGAACACGACCACCGCGCGGTTGCCCTGCGCGTCGAGCACATAACCGGCAATCGAACGCACGCCGGAGAGGGACCCGGTCTTGATGTGCGCCTGGCCGGCGATTTCGGCGCTTTTGAGCCGCCGGCGCATGGTGCCGTCGACGGCGGCGACTGGCAGCGAGGCCATCAGTTCCGGCATCACCGGGCTGGCCCAGGCATTGAGCAG
>CAMBCD010000060.1 GCA_945863085.1 Bordetella parapertussis | reverse complement strand
GGGGGAGTCAAGTATATAATTCCCTTTTTTATTGGGTATTCACAAAAACATGACAGCCCCGGCAGTATCGGGTTTTTGTCATGATTTACGCAATTCTCAATAGTTGTTGTACTGACGATTCATGCGCAAATTCATATCTGCTGCAGCTTTGCTGGCCGCTTGCCTGTTTCAGGGGCTGCCCGCGGCCGCTGCGCCGTACCGGCCTGCCGACGCTGCAGTTGTGCTCGAGCGCCTGCCAATCAAAAAAACCGACGAACGGATGCGCCTGCTGGCCGCCGATCGTGCCCGTCTTGCCCTTGCCCCGCGCGATGCCGCGCTGGCGTTCAATGTTGCGCGCGCGTACTACGATCTGGCTGGAGAAGAGGGCGATCCGCGCTACATCGGTTACGCCCAGGCTGCGCTGGCGCCCTGGGCTGGCGACGGCGCTGCGCCGGTCGATATCCTCTACATGCGGGGCAAATTGTTGCAGTGGCGCCATGACTACGAGCCGGCGCTGGCCTTGTTTGGTCGCGTGCTGCAGCGGGATCCCGGCCATTACGACACGCTGAGCGGGCGTTCCGCAGTGCTGACCGTGCTCGCCGATTACGCCGGGGCACGGCGTGATTGCGAGCAGATGCGTGCGCGGGAAGCTGATTTGTACTGGACAAGCTGCCTGGCTTATATCGACGGCCAGACCGGTCAGGCCGCTGCGGCCGAGCGTACTCTGGCCGACTTGCTTGCGCGTCCCGGCACCGGTCCTGCCGGCCGGTTGTGGCTGCTGACGCGGCTCGCCGATCTGGCAACCCGGCTCGGCCGTCCTGCGGATGCTGAACGCCATTACCAGCGCGCGCTGGCTCTGGGCCTGACCAGCCAGTTCCTGCTGGCGAACTATGGCGACTTCCTGATTGACGGGGGGCGACATGCCGAGGCCGTTGCCCTGCTGCGTGAATGGGTGCGTTCGGATGTGCTGCTGCTGCGGTTGACGCTGGCCGAGCAGGCGCTGGGTTCACCGGATTTCAAGGCCCATGCGCAGGTGCTGCGTGAGCGTTTCGCCGCAGCGGCATTGCGTGGCGACACTTTGCACCGGCAGGAAGAGTCACGGTTCCAGTTGCGCGTCGAGCGCAACGCGGCGCGTGCGCTGGAACTGGCCGTGGCGAACTGGGCCATCCAGCGCGAACCCTATGACGCACGTATCCTGCTCGAGGCCGCGCTTGCGGCGGGTCGCCGCGAAGCGGCGCAACCGGTGCTCGACTGGCTGGCGCAGTCGCGCCACGAAGATCCACAGCTGGCGGCGCTGGCCAGGGCGCTCACGGGAGGCAAACCGTGAAGCGGCTGCTGCTGGCGCTGCTGTTGATGCTGTCATGTGCCGCGGCGCATGCGCACAAACCAAGCGACAGCTACCTCGCCGTCAAGGCTGAATCCGGCCGCATCGAGGGGCAGTGGGATATCGCACTGCGCGACCTGGAACACGCGATCGGGCTTGATGCCGATGGCAACGGTGAAATTACCTGGGGCGAATTGACGGCGCGTCATGACGATCTGGCGTCGTACGCGCTGGCGCGGCTGCAAATTGCCGCGGGCGGTGCGAACTGCGCTTTGCAGGTCACCGATCATCTGGTCGATCAGCACAGCGACGGCGCTTATGCGGTGATCCGTTTTTCCGCATCGGACTGCCCGCCATCCGACCGCCTGGCCATCCGGTACGGATTGTTTTTTGATCTGGATCCCACGCACCGTGGCCTGACCCGCATCGCGGCGGCAGGGGTTACGCAGACGGCGATATTTGCCCCGGAAAGTGCGGAGCAGTCCTTTGACCTGGTCGCGCCATCACTGCTGAGCCAGATTGTCACGTACGTGCGCGAGGGCGTGTGGCATATCTGGATCGGCTTCGATCATGTGCTGTTCCTGTTGTCGCTGCTGCTGCCGGCGGTGTGGCTGCGCGCGGCAGGACGCTGGCAGCCGGCGCCGCGTTTTGCCGGGGCGTTCTGGGAAGTGTTCCGGATCGTCACCGCGTTCACCGTTGCCCATTCAATCACGCTCACGCTGGCGGCGCTAGAACTGGTAACGCTGCCGTCGCGGCTGGTCGAATCCGTCATCGCTGCTTCGGTGGTGCTGGCTGCCCTCAATAACCTGTTCCCGGTGATCAATGAACGACGCTGGGCGATGGCTTTTGCCTTTGGCCTGATCCACGGTTTTGGTTTCGCGTCGGTGCTGACGGACCTCGGCTTGCCGCGGGATGCACTGGTGTCGTCTCTGTTCGGGTTCAACCTCGGCGTCGAACTCGGGCAACTGGCGATCGTCGCCGTGTTCCTGCCGGTCGCCTTTGCACTGCGCGCGACCGGGTTTTACCGGCGCATCGTGTTTACGGGCGGCTCTGTCGTGGTGGTGATGCTGGCTGCGGTCTGGCTGCTGGAGCGGGCGCTGAACCTCAAGCTGCTGACTTAAACGGTCCCGGGCGGTTCTTCGCCGGCGGCCGACGACCAGCATCAGCGCCACGAACACCGCGACTTGGCCCAGGGCCCACGCCAGTGTGCTCAGCAGGTTTTTGCCTTCGGTCGCCGCGGTTTCGCCGCCCAGCCAGCCGGAGAGGGGCGGCAGCAGTACCAGTCCAGCACCATTGCGAGATCTTCGACCACCAGCCAGCCGATTGCGATGCGGCCGTTCATCGATTCGAGTACGCCGCGCGCTTCCGGCGCCTTCAGCAGCACCACCGTGCTGGCCACCGACAGCGCGAGGCCGAACACAATGCCGGCTCCCAGGCTCCAGCTCCACAGGTACGAGATGTCGAAACCCATTGCAGTGGCGGCGCCGATCTGCACCACGGCGACGGGCAGCGCGATCTTGCGCACGGCCAGCAGGTCATCAAGCGAAAAATGCAGGCCGACGCCGAACATCAGCAGGATCACGCCGATTTCGGCGAGCTGGGCGGAGAGTTCAAGGTCGGCGACAAAACCCGGCGTGAACGGGCCGAGCAGCACGCCGGCAAACAGGTAACCGACCAGCACCGGCAGCTTGAGGCGGGTGGCGATCAGGCCGAAAATCAGCGCCAGCCCGAATGCGGCGGCGATGGTGGTGATCAGACTGATGTCATGCGGCATGAAACGGAATTCCCTTCAGCCGCTTTTAATGCCACGCACCGCCCGCTGCGCAAAACCCTTTTTTGTCAGAACGCGAAACGCCGCATGCCGCCATCGACCGGAATCACCGTGCCGGTGATGTAGCTGCCGCGCTGCGAGGCCAGGAACACCGCCATCGCGGCGATTTCCTCCGGCTCGCCGTAACGGCCCAGCGGAATCTCGTTTTGCTCTTCGTGGGCGCGAAACTCGGGCGAGTACTTGCGGCGGATCTGTTCGCTCATGATGCGGCCGGGTGCCAGGCAGTTGACGGTGATGCCGTGTTTGCCGACTTCGCGCGACAGGCCTTTCGACCAGCCGTGGATGGCGGCCTTGGCCGGCGTGGCGGCGAGCAGTGCATCGGGTTCGGATTTGCCGGAGAGGTTGATTACGCGGCCCCATTTGCCCTTGATCATGTCGGGCAGCACGGCATGGGTCAGCTGGCGCACGCGGACGAAATTGAGTTGCATCACGCTGACCCATTCTTCCTCGGGGGCGTCGATGGGAATCGCCGGGCGGCTGCCGCCGGCGCTGTTGATCAGGATGTCGACATGGCCCAGCGCGGCACGGGCGGCATCGGCCAGTTTCTGCGGTGCGCCGTCTTCCATGATGTCGGTTTCGATGATCGTCGGTGCAGCACTGCCAGCCGCAGTGATCTCCTGCGCCAGTATCTCAAGCAGATTGCGTCGGCGCGCGGCAATGCAGATTTTGACGCCTTCCGCAGCGAGCATTTTGGCGATGGCGCGGCCGATGCCCTGGCTGGCGCCCGTGACCAATGCGGTTTTGTTTTTCAGTTGCAGATCCATGATGCGTATCTCCGATTCAAACCAATTACCAATTACCCATCCCCAGTCTCATCCCCTGAGCCAGGTCTTCCACGCAATCCACAGTTTGCGCACAGGCGTCAGCGACGTGCGATGGGTCAGCACGCGGCAGCCGTCAGCGCGGATTTCCTCAAGCAGGGTGCGGTAGATCGCGGCCATGATAATGCCGGGCAGCTGTGCCTTGCGATCCTGCGTCGGTAGCTGGCTGAAAGCGCGGTCGTAGGTGGCCTGCGCGCGGATGACCTGCTGTTCCATCAATTGCCGGAATGCCGCGCTGTGCTCCTGCTGTGCATTGCCATGGACGATTTTTGTCGCATCGAGGCCGGCCTTCGCCAGTTCGTCCAGCGGCAGGTAGACGCGGTTGCGCCGCGCGTCCTCGCCGACGTCACGGATGATATTCGTTAACTGGAACGCGAGACCGAGGTCCGCGGCGTATTCCAGCGTGCGCGGGTCGGTGCAACCGAAAATCCGCGCCGACATCAGGCCGACCACGCCAGCGACACGGTGGCAATACAGTTTCAGTGTGTCGAAATCCGGATAGCGGTTGTACTCAAGGTCCATTGCCATGCCGTCGATGACGGTCAGCAACTGGTCCTGCGTGATGCCGTAGGGCTGGATGATGTCGGCCAGCGCCCGCGCTACCGGGTGTTGCGGGCTGCCTTCGTACAAGCGCGCGACTTCGTCTCGCCACCAGGCGAGCTTGGTACGGGCAATGCCGGGATCCGTGCATTCATCGACCACGTCATCGACTTCGCGGCAATAGGCATACAGTGCGGTGATCGCACGCCGGCGTTCCGTCGGCAGGAACATGAAGCTGTAATAGAAGCTCGAGCCGCTGGCCGCGGCCTTGTCCTGGCAGTATTGGTGGGGATCGATCATGTTCAGCGGCCCGTCAGGGATTTGGCCAGCATCAGCACCCAGTCCGGTTTGGTCAGCACCGGGCGGTGGCGGAACACGTCACCGTCGACCGCGGTGATTTTGCTGAGAATACGGTCGCCGCCGGCGATGATGGTGCGCATTTCCAGCCCGATGCGGCCCTTGAGAGTATGCCCCAGCGGTTTGCCCGAGTACAGCAGTTCGCGGCTGCGCCGCACCTGGAAAGCCATGAATGCCGGCCAGGCGCCGCCGCTGTCGCCGTGCGCAATTTGATCTTCGGTAATGCCGTAGCGCTGCATTTCGTCCTGCGGGAAGTAGACGCGATCCTTGCGCCAGTCGATGGCGACATCCTGCCAGAAGTTGATCAGTTGCAGGCTGGAGCAGATGGCGTTGGAGTATTCGAGATTTTTCGCGCTGGCTTCGCCGTAGAGCACCAGCAGCAGCCGGCCCACCGGATCGGCCGAGCGGTGGCAGTAGTCGAGCACGTCGGCATAGCTGGCATAACGTTTGGTGGTGACGTCCTGGGCGAAGGCCGACAGCAGATCGTGGAAGGCGGCCAGTGGCAGCCGGTATTCGCGGATGATCGCGGCCAGGTCGCCGAACCACGGGATGCCCGGCGGTTCAGCACGTTCGATGCGTTGCAGTTCACGGCTGAAGCCCGCCAGTTGCGCCAGGCGCTCGGCATCCGGCGCGTCGCCTTCGTCTGCAAAGTCGTCAGCCTCGCGCGCGAAGCGGTAAATCAGGGCAATGGGGCGCCGCAGGCGGCGCGGCAGCAGGATTGAAGCGACAGGAAAATTTTCGTAGTGGTTGACGGCCACGGGAATAGTTAGCAGGCCCAGGGAAAAGAGAGTGCCATCAAAGGCTTGGCGTGTTTTTTATGCGGCGGACTGCCAGCCTGAGGCCATGTCGCTCGATGCCCAAGTATATTACAATCAAGGGGTTGCAAAAGGCCTCAAAACAGGTGGCAAGGTGCCCGGCAGCTTCGGGACCATGTTGCAGCGCGAAAGTGGCGGAATTGGTAGACGCACCAGATTTAGGTTCTGGCGCCGAAAGGCGTGTGGGTTCGAGTCCCTCCTTTCGCACCAGGCCGCCGCTGATTACGAACTTACAGGGATGATTTGATGCAAGCGAATTTGGAAACGCTGGGCAGCCTGGAACGCAAACTGAACATTGCGGTGCCGATGGCTGAAATTGACAGCGAAGTGGAGTCGCGGCTGAAAAAGCTGTCGCGTACCGTGAAGATGGCCGGGTTCCGGCCGGGCAAGGTGCCGTTCAAGGTTGTAGTCCAGCAATACGGCCCGCAGGTGCGCCAGGAGGTACTTGGCGACACGCTACAGAAAAGTTTCGGTGATGCCGTTAATGCCCAGAGACTGCGGGTCGCCGGATATCCGAAATTTGACGCGGTGCCACCGACTGAGGGCGCGAAAGAATTCCAGTACAGCGCGACCTTCGAGGTGTATCCCGAAGTGATTGTCGGTGACGTTGCTAAATCCACGGTGACGCGCCCGACGCTGGAGGTGACGGAGGAGGACATCGACAAGACGCTGGACATCATGCGCAAGCAGCGCGTCTCGTACACGGTAAAAGCGACGGCCGCAGAAAACGATGACCGCGTGACCATGGATTATGTTGGCAGGATCGACGGTGTTGAATTTGCCGGCGGCAAGGCCGAAGGCCAGAGTCTGGTGCTCGGTTCCGGCCGTTTCCTGCCGGACTTCGAGAAGGCGCTGCCGGGCATGAAGGCCGGCGACGTCAAAAGTTTTGAGGTGAAGTTTCCCGATGATTACGCCGGGAAGGATGTCGCAGGCAAAACCGCGGTGTTCGAAGTCACCATCAAGGAAGTCGCTGCGCCGCAGTTGCCGCCGGTGGATGCCGAATTCGCAAAAACCCTGGGTGTCGAAGACGGCGACCTGGCGAAAATGCGTACCGAAATACGCGGCAACCTCGAACGCGAGGTCAAGGCGCGGTTGAAGGGGCGGGTCAAGGAGCAGGTGATGGACGCGCTGCTGGCAGCCACCAACATACAGGTGCCGAAGGCGCTGATAGACATGGAAATCGAGCAGTTGCGCAACATGGCGAAGCAGGACCTGGCTTCACGCGGCATTCCCGTGCGCGACGACATGCCGTTGCCGGCGGATCTGTTCGAAAAACAGGCGCAACGCCGGGTCAGCCTCGGTTTGATCCTTGGTGAAGTGGTGCGCATGCAGAATCTGAACGCCAAACCGGAGCAGGTGCGCGCCGCAGTCGAGGAGCAGGCGCAGAGTTACGAACACCCGCAGGAAGTGGTGAAATGGTTTTACCAGTCGCAGGAGCGGCTGCGCGACATCGAAGGCATGGTGCTTGAGGAAAACGTGGTGACCTGGGCGCTGGCGACGGCCAAGGTTGAAGACAAGGCTGTCACCTTTGATGAACTGATGGGGAATGCGAAATGATGCGTTACACCGAGCCGCAGGCAATGATGGAGCCGCAGGGTCTGGGTCTGATCCCGATGGTGATCGAGCAGAGCGGTCGTGGCGAACGTGCCTATGACATTTATTCGCGGCTGCTGAAGGAGCGGGTGGTGTTCCTGGTCGGTCCGGTGAACGAGGTCACGGCGAACGTGATCGTCGCCCAGTTGCTGTTCCTGGAGTCGGAAAATCCCGACAAGGACATCTCCTTCTACATCAACTCGCCGGGCGGATCGGTGTCGGCGGGGCTGGCCATTTACGACACCATGCAGTTCATCAAGCCGGACGTTTCGACCCTTTGTGTCGGCCAGGCGGCGAGCATGGGCGCGCTGCTGCTGACGGCGGGCGCCAAGGGCAAACGTTTCTGCCTGCCCAATTCACGTGTGATGATTCACCAGCCGATGGGCGGATTCCAGGGTCAGGCCTCGGATATCGAGATCCATGCCAAGGAAATCCTGTTCCTCAAGGGCAAGCTGAACGAGATCATGGCCAAACATTCTGGCCAGAGCGTTGATGCCATCGGCCGGGATACGGACCGGGACAACTTCCTTTCTGCGGAACAGGCGGTAAACTACGGTCTGGTGGACAAGGTACTGACTAGCCGGGCGGATACCGTCGTAGCGATCAAGTAGTTGCGGTAAAGTAGTTGCGTGAGTATTGAGGTTACTTGTTATCAAGAGCGGTAAAACGGGCTTCCGGGACGGAATTTTCACTCGTGCCGGCGGTCTTAAGGCAAGAGTCAGGGCAACAGTCGACAAAGGGTTGCGGGAATGACCGAAAAAGTAAGCGGTGAAAAGCTGCTGTACTGCTCGTTCTGCGGGAAGAGCCAGCACGAAGTGCGCAAGCTCATCGCGGGGCCGTCGGTGTTTATCTGCGACGAATGTATCGAGCTGTGCAACGACATCATCCGCGAGGAAACCCAGGGTGACCAGGGCACCAAGGGCGCCAAGTCCGACCTGCCGGTGCCGCACGAGATCCGCGATATCCTCAACCAGTATGTGATCGGCCAGGACATCGCCAAGCGCATCCTGTCGGTGGCGGTTTACAACCACTACAAGCGCCTCCGGAACGTCTCCAAAAACGACGACGTCGAACTGGCCAAGTCGAACATCCTGCTGGTCGGCCCGACCGGTTCGGGCAAGACGCTGCTGGCGCAGACGCTGGCACGCTTGCTCAACGTGCCGTTCGTGATGGCCGATGCCACCACGCTGACCGAAGCCGGCTACGTCGGCGAGGACGTCGAAAACATCATCCAGAAGCTGCTGCAGAAGTGCGACTATGACGTTGAGAAGGCGCAGCGCGGCATCGTGTATATCGACGAGATCGACAAGATTTCGCGCAAATCGGACAATCCCTCGATTACCCGCGACGTGTCGGGCGAGGGCGTGCAGCAGGCGCTGCTGAAACTGATCGAGGGCACGATTGCCTCGGTGCCGCCACAGGGCGGCCGCAAACATCCGAACCAGGAGTTTGTGCAGGTTGATACCACCAACATTCTGTTCATCTGCGGTGGTGCGTTCGGCGGGCTGGACAAGATCATCCGCGAGCGTTCGGAGAAAAGCGGCATCGGCTTCGGTGCCGACGTGCGCAGCAAGGACAGTCGCAGGGACATGGCCATCGTGCTGCGTGACGTGCAGCCAGAGGATTTGATCAAGTACGGCCTGATCCCGGAATTTGTCGGGCGCTTGCCGGTGGTGGCGACGCTGGCGGAACTCGACGAGGCTGCACTGATGGAAATCCTGACGCAGCCGAAAAACGCGCTGTTGAAGCAGTTCCAGAAAATGTTCAGCATGGAAGGTGTCGAGCTGGAAGTACGCGATGCCGCCCTGCGTGCGATTGCCCGCAAGGCGCTGGAGCGCAAGACCGGCGCGCGCGGCCTGCGCTCGATCATCGAACACACGCTGCTCAATACCATGTTCGATCTGCCGTCCCTGGAAAACGTCGTCAAGGTGGCTGTTGATGAAGCCACCATCATCAGTGATGCGCCCCCGCTGCTTATCTACTCGGATCAGCCCAAAGTTGCCGGATCCAGCGTCTGATCAAGCCGCGGGCGCTGTCCGCGCAGTTGGCCACATCTTCGGAGCAGACGGAGCGGCAGCGGTGACGCTGTCGCAGCGGCCCGGCTTGAATTGGCTTGCCGCGCCCCAAACTGCCCCATATGTTGTACTTAGCCGTACTCATTTTGACTCTCTCAGGTGACGCCAATGAATGACCAAGTAACGAATGAAAACAGCAAGTTGGAAATGCCCCTGCTTCCGTTAAGGGATGTCGTGGTATTCCCGCACATGGTCATTCCGCTGTTTGTGGGAAGGCCCAAATCGATCAAGGCGCTGGAAACCGCGATGGAAGCGGGTAAAAGCATCGTGCTGGTGGCGCAGAAATCCGCGGCCAAGGACGAACCCGCGCCCGATGATCTCTACGATGTCGGCAGCATTGCCAACATCCTGCAGATGCTGAAACTGCCGGACGGTACCGTGAAGGTGCTGGTCGAGGGCAGCCAGCGCGCGCGCATCCACGGCGTCGAGGATGTCAAAACCCATTTCACGGTGCAGGTCACCCCGATCGCCAGCGATCCGGCCCTGGACAGCGAGACCGAGGCGATGCGGCGCACGATGATCCAGCAGTTCGATCAATACGTGAAGCTGAACAAGAAAATTCCGCCGGAAATCCTGACTTCGCTGGCGGGCATCGATGACGCCGGCCGACTGGCCGATACCATCGCCGCGCACCTGCCGCTGAAACTCGAGCAGAAGCAGGAAGTGCTGGAAATGATCGGCGTCAAACAGCGCCTCGAGCACCTGCTGAAGGTGGTCGATGGCGAACTCGACATCCTGCAGGTGGAAAAACGCATCCGCGGCCGTGTCAAACGCCAGATGGAGAAAAGCCAGCGCGAGTATTACCTCAACGAACAGGTAAAGGCGATCCAGAAGGAACTGGGCGAGACCGAGGAAGGTGCGGACATCGACGAGATCGAGAAACGCATCAAGGCCGCGCGCATGCCCAAGGAAGCGCGCAAAAAAGCCGATGCGGAACTGAAAAAACTCAAGCTGATGTCACCGATGTCGGCCGAGGCGACCGTCGTCCGGAATTACATCGACGCGCTGATTGCGCTGCCGTGGCGCAAGAAGAGCAAGATCAGCGCCGATCTCAGCATCGCGGAGAAAGTCCTCGATGAGGATCATTACGGCCTGGAAAAGGTCAAGGAACGCATTGTCGAGTACCTGGCCGTGCAGCAGCGTGTCGACAAGATGAAAGCGCCGATCCTGTGCCTGGTCGGTGCTCCCGGCGTCGGCAAGACCTCGCTCGGCCAGTCGATCGCGCGTTCGACCAACCGCAAAGTCATCCGCATGTCACTGGGTGGCGTGCGGGACGAGGCGGAAATCCGCGGCCATCGCCGCACCTACATCGGTTCCATGCCCGGCAAGATCCTCCAGAACATGGCCAAGGTGGGTGTACGTAACCCATTGTTTTTATTGGATGAAGTGGATAAGATGGGGATGGACTTCCGGGGCGATCCGGCGTCCGCGCTGCTCGAGGTGCTGGATCCCGAACAGAACCACACCTTCGTCGATCACTATATCGAGGTCGAGTACGACCTGTCCGACGTGATGTTCGTCGCCACCGCGAATACGCTGAACATTCCGGCGGCGCTGCTCGACCGGATGGAGGTGATCCGCCTGTCGGGTTACACCGAAGACGAAAAAATCCACATCGCCGAGCATCACCTGCTGCGCAAGACTATGGAAAACCACGGCCTCAAGGCCGAGGAGCTGGTGGTGTCGGAAAGCGCGCTGCGCGACATGGTGCGTTATTACACCCGCGAAGCCGGCGTGCGCAGCCTCGAGCGCGAGATTTCCAAGATCTGCCGCAAAGTGGTGAAGGAACTGGTCAGCGGCGGCAAGGAACGCAAGATCACGGTCAGCTCGCGCAACCTCGAGAAGTACCTGGGCGTGCACCGTTATTCCTTCGGCATCGCCGAGAAGAAAAACCAGATCGGCCAAGTCAACGGGTTGGCGTGGACGGAAGTCGGCGGCGAATTGCTGTCGATCGAAGCCGCGACCATGGCGGGCAAAGGCAAGATGACCACGACCGGCAAGCTGGGCGAGGTCATGCAGGAATCGGTGCAGGCGGCGATGTCGGTTGTCCGTGCGCGTTCGCAGCGCCTGGGCATCCACCCCGACTTCTACCAGAAGAACGACATCCACATTCACTTGCCGGAAGGCGCGACGCCGAAAGACGGTCCGA
>CAMBCD010000059.1 GCA_945863085.1 Bordetella parapertussis | reverse complement strand
CGCCCATGAAAGTGCCGCAGATACCGAGGATGTGGATGTGCATGAGTAACCCGTTACTTACGGGCCGAATGATACGCGAATCGTGCTGCGCTTCTGTTGCAGGCCGCCGCGATCAGGTCTTGAAGATGAAATACACCGCGCCGAGCAGGCACAGTCCTGCATACAGATAATTCATCTTCAGGTCCTCGCCCATGTAAAAGATTGCAAACGGCACGAACACCGAGAGCGTGATCACTTCCTGCAGGATTTTCAGCTGCCCCAGGTTCAGCGCGGTGTAACCGATGCGATTGGCCGGCACCTGCAGCAGGTACTCGAACAAGGCGATACCCCAGGCAATCAGCGCGGCAATCCACCACGGCGAGGCATTCAGATGTTTCAGATGTCCGTACCAGGCGAAGGTCATGAACACATTGGAGGCGGTCAGCAGGAGTACGGTCGCAGCGATGGGCGGCAAGGAAATCGACAATAAGGTCATATCATAACCATTTGTTTTAATTGATATTTTTTGCAATGCTCATTGTAGCGGAAAAAACCTCTGTCGTTATAATTGTCCAGTGCAAGCAACCCCCGCAATTCTGGTCACCGGCGCCGGTGGCGCTGCAAAGCAGGCGTTCGTGCGCGCCCTGCTGGCTGCACGTCCGGCCGGCGAACACTGGGCGGTTCTCGACAATGACAACAGCCATCTGACAACGCTGCCGGCACACACGCAGCTCAGCATCGCCAGCATCAATGGCTGCATGTGCTGCACGGGCCAACTTGCACTGCAGACCGGGATCGTGCAACTGCTGCGGCGCTCGCATCCGCAACGCCTGATCATCGTGGTTTCCGCAGCCGCAGAACCCGCCCCCCTCGAGCGTGCGCTGCGACAGGGACACCTGGCGCGCGCGATCCTGATCAGCCGGCACTGGTTTGTCGCCGCGCCGGAAGACCTGACGCCGGACCTGCCGTCCGCGCGCCTGCTGCGGCAACAGCAACTGGAAGCCGCCGATCTGGTCGTGGCCACCGATGCCGCGAATGCAGGCACACTGCGCACGGCAATGAATGCACTCGGCGTCACTGCGAAACCTGTCGCAACCTTCGCCGAAACGCTGCGGGCTGTGGCACCCACCCCCAGCACGGCCGAAGGCTGATATGGACCAGACCGGGGCGCCATTGCATCGCATCGTCATCGTCGGCGGCGGCGCCGGCGGCCTCGAACTCGCGACGCGGCTGGGCGACAGCCTCGGCCGCCGCGGCAAGGCGCAGATCACGCTGATCGACCGTTCGCGCACGCATCTGTGGAAACCGCTGTTACACGAGGTCGCCGCCGGCAGCATGGATGTCGACCAGCACACGCTCGATTATCTGGCACAGGCGCGCTGGCACCATTTTCGTTTTCGCCTCGGCAGCATGGCCGGTCTGGACCGCGAGCGCCGTGTGGTGCGGGTCGCACCCACCCATGATGACGAGGGGCGGCTGCTGATCGGCGAGCGCGAGATCCGTTACGACACGCTGGTCATCGCCGTCGGCAGCGGCACCAATGATTTCGGTACGCCGGGGGCGCAGAAACATGCCATCAGCCTCGACATGCCGGCGCAGGCCGAACGTTTCCACAACCGGCTGATCAATGCCTGCATCCGCGCCAACGCGCAGCGCGAAGCACTGCGTCCCGAACAACTGCATGTGGCGATCATCGGCGCCGGCGCCACCGGCGTCGAACTCGCCGCCGAACTGCACCACACCACACGCGAACTGCTGGCCTTCGGCCTGGAGCGCATCGATGCCGAGCGCGACATCCGCATCACGCTGATCGAAGCCGGGCCGCGGGTGCTGCCTGCCCTGCCCGAGCGCCTGTCAATATCAACCCTTGAACTGCTGGAAAAGCTGCGGGTGCAGGTGCTGACCGGCGCACGCGTGACTGCAGTCGAGGCTGACGGCGTGCTGATCGCCGACGGCCGCAAGGTTCCCGCGGAGCTGACGGTATGGGCGGCAGGCATCAAGGCGCCGGATTTCCTCAAAGACCTCGGCCTCGAAACCAACAAGCTCAACCAGCTGGTGGTGACGCCGGAACTGCGGACCACGCGCGACCCGGACATTTTTGCGCTGGGCGACTGCGCCGCCTGCGCCTGGCCCGGCCGCGACCATAATGTGCCGCCGCGAGCGCAGGCCGCACACCAGCAGGCAACGCTGCTGGCGTCAACAATGCACCGGCGGCTTGCCGGCAAACCGCCACGCCCCTTCGTTTACCGCGACTTCGGCTCACTGGTATCGCTGGGCAATTATTCGACCGTCGGCAGCCTGATGGGTGCGCTGATCGGCGGCAGCCTGTTCATCGAAGGTCTGTTCGCGCGGCTGATGTACGTGTCGCTGTACCGCATGCATCTCTACGCACTGCACGGGTTCGCCAAGGTTTTTTTCGACACGCTGGCACGGCTGATCACGCGGCGCACCGAGCCGCGTGTAAAACTTCACTGATCGCGCTGAAACCGGTTATTTACAGAGCGACGTCGGGCAGGCCCGCGGAACGCGAACCGGGCAGAGGCGGATTATCCAGTGCGCGATAGGTGAACACCGCGGAAAACTTGGTGCGCGCTGCGCGATTGCTCCCCGCGGCATGAAACAGCCGGCAGTGGAAAAACAGCACATCGCCGGGATTCAGTTCCGCACAGACCTGCGTCTGCAGCAGCGCTGCATTTTCCGCAACGTCGGTACGCAGGAACTGCGCATCATCAAGACGCGACGCGTCAAAATCCATTGCATGTGAGCCCGGTAACAACAACAGGCAACCGTTGTCCCTGCGCTCATCGCCCAGCGCCAGCCACACCGACACCAGCTCGGGCCGTTCAAACGACCAGTAACGGATGTCGCGGTGCCAGCTGGTGAGACTGCTGTACGCCGGATCCTTGGTCATCACGCAATTGTGATGGGCCTGCGACAGGGCGATCTGCGGCCCCAGCAATTGTTTCAGGCGCGCGACTATGGGTGCAGCAGTGGCCCACTCGCGGAATCCCGCATCGCGGGCATAGGCCTGCAACAGCCGCCGCACCGTGCGCCCGCCGGGTGCTTCGAGCGATTGCGGCGCACCGGGATATTGCGTGTCGGCTTCGTATTCGACAGGTTGAACTGTCGCGGCCAGGTCGCGTTCAGCGCTGGCGCGCAGCCGCACGCAGGCGTCAGCCGGCACCAGGCCGCGCACGATCTGGTAACCGTCACGCGAAAACTGTGCGACTTGTCCCGGTGAAAACGAGGTATTTAAATGACTGGGATCACTCATGACTGAGACACTCATCACTGCGGACGATCTGCGGAAAAACCACCAGTAAAAAAACGCCGCGCTGAGCAGCAGCGTCACCAGAGAATACACGGGATCCAGAGCGCCGGCAGTGAACATCGACTCCGTTTCAAACACCGAATCGTCGTAACGGACGACCAGCGCCAGCAGCAGATTGTTGCCGGCGTGGGCGCCGATCGCCAGCTCCAGCCTGCCGTCGCGCAAAGTCACGCTGGCGAGAAACAGGCCCATCGCAAAATAATTGGCAGCCATGATCGCCAGCCCGTACGCCGCGACCTCCGGATTGTAGAGATGGGGCACGGTGAATATCACGCCCGCCAGTACCGCCAATGCCAGCGGATGGCGCAAGCAGCGACCCAGGCCCTGCAGCACATAACCGCGGAACACCAGTTCCTCGGCCGCGCATTGCAGCGGCGTCAGCAACAACGCCGCCAGCGCAAACGGCAGCCAGCGTTGCAGATCAAGGCTCCAGACATACCGCCCGGGATACATCAGGTGTTCAATAAGGGAAAACACCAGGGCCAGCGCGATCCACACTCTGGCACCCTGCACCATCCGCCGCCAGTCGAGCTGCGCATACGGCGTGACCAGTGTGCGCCAGGAGCGGCGATGTATCACGGTCACAACAAACACGACACCAGGCAGCAGCATCAGGATGCTGGCATTGAGTGCGACGAATTCGGTGACCGGGCCGAGCGGCGCGTACAGCACCAGGCCATATGCAAAGCCGCCGCCGACCAGCCAGCTCGCGGCGATGACGGTGATGCCCAGCAGGTAACGCCACCAGGCGTTGCGGCCGGCGTCAGCCAGCGCCAGATATTGTGCCGCGGGCGACGTGGCGACCGAAGTGGAGAACTGCGACGCGCGGAACAAGGTCAGGCCGGGTTGTAACCCAGCGCCGGTGCCAGCCAGCGTTCAGCGTCAGCGACCGTCATGTTTTTGCGCCGCGCGTAATCGGCGACCTGGTCGCGGTCGATTTTTCCGACAGCGAAATACTGCGCTTCGGGATGCGCCAGGTAAAACCCGCTGACCGATGATGCCGGCAGCATGGCAAAAGACTCTGTTAAGCGCATCTCGATGGATCCGGCGCGCAGCAGTTCGAACAGCCCGCCTTTTTCGGTATGGTCAGGACAGGCCGGATAACCGGGCGCCGGACGGATGCCGCGGTATTTCTCGGCGATCAGCGCAGCGTTATCCAACACCTCATCCTTCGCATAACCCCAGAACTCGCGGCGCACCCGCAGGTGCAGCAGTTCGGCAAAGGCTTCCGCCAGCCGGTCGGCCAGCGCCTTCAGCAGGATCACCGAATAATCATCGTGCTGTTTTTCGAACAGCGCGATGCGTTTTTCAATACCCAGTCCGGCGGTCACCGAAAACGCACCGATGTAATCGGCGACACCCGAATCCGCCGGCGCGACAAAATCCGCCAGGCACTGGTTGGCACGCCCCGTGGGTTTCTGATTCTGCTGGCGCAGGTT
Source organism: Bordetella parapertussis (assembly GCA_945863085.1). The sequence continues at coordinate 6,750 of CAMBCD010000059.1, read as the reverse complement.
GTGCCAGACCATCAACGGCGTTTTGCGCGATTCATCGGCATAGATTGCGATGTCCTCATGATCCACGCGCGCCGCAGGAAACAGGCCGAACACGCCGTTGGCGGTCAGCCAGCGGCCCTCAATGATCTTTTTCAGCATCGCCTTGCCGTCGGCAAATACCTTGCGCGCCTCCTCGCCGACCACTTCATCCTTGAGAATGGCCGGGTACGCGCCGGCAAGATCCCAGGTCTGGAAAAACGGCCCCCAGTCGATGTGTTGCGCGATTTCCGCAAGGTCGTAATTCTTCAGCACCTTGAGGCCAAGCATTTCCGGTTTGTGCGGGACCGATTTTTTCCAGTCGGTCTGCAGCGCATTGGCACGCGCGACCGCCAGCGGAATCAGTTCAGGGCCTTTTTTGTTGGCGTGCTGCTCGCGGACACGCTGATAATCCGCGGCGAGGTCATTGAGATAACCTTTGCGCTGGTCGTCCGACAGCAGGCTGGAACACACGCTGACGCTGCGCGACGCATCCGGCACCCACACCACGGGGCCCTGGTAATGCGGGGCGATCTTCACCGCAGTATGAACGCGCGACGTCGTCGCCCCCCCGATCAGCAGCGGAATGGTCATGCCGGAGCGCTGCATTTCACGCGCGTTGTGCGCCATTTCCTCCAGCGACGGCGTGATCAGCCCCGACAGGCCGATGATGTCGGCCTTTTCCCGCACGGCAACTTCGGCGATCTGCGTCCACGGCACCATCACGCCGAGGTTGACCACCTCGTAGTTGTTGCACTGGAGTACCACGGCGACAATGTTTTTGCCGATGTCGTGCACGTCACCCTTGACGGTGGCGAGCACGATCTTGCCCTTGGCGCGGATGTCACCCAGCCGTGCCTTTTCGGCTTCGATGTACGGCACCAGGTGCGCTACCGCCTGCTTCATCACCCGCGCCGACTTGACCACCTGCGGCAGGAACATTTTGCCGGCGCCGAACAAATCACCGACCACGTTCATGCCGTCCATCAGCGGCCCTTCGATGACCTGGATCGGCCGCCCGCCATCTTTTTCGATCTGCAGGCGCATTTCTTCGGTGTCTTCGACGATCCAGTTGGTGATGCCCCGCACCAGCGCGTGCGTCAGGCGTTCGCCGACCGGCGCGTTGCGCCAGGCCAGATCCTCGACCACGACGCGCCCTTTGCCTTTGACCGTTTCAGCGTATGTCACCATGCGTTCGGCGGCATCGGGCCGGCGATCGAACAGGATGTCCTCGACGTGCTCCAGCAGCTCCTTCGGGATTTCGTCATAAACGCCGATCTGTCCGGCATTGACGATGGCCATGGTCAGTCCGGCCTGGAAGGCGTGATAAAGGAACGCGGTATGGATTGCTTCGCGCACCAGATCGTTGCCGCGGAAGGAAAACGACACATTCGACAGGCCACCACTGACCCGCGCATATCGCAGGTTTTGGCGTATCCAGCGCGTCGCCTCGAGGAAATCGATGGCGTAACGGTTGTGTTCCTCGATGCCGGTGGCGATCGCGAAAATATTCGGATCGATGATGATGTCCTCGGCGGCAAAGCCGATTTCATCGACCAGGATGTCATAGGCCTGTTTTGCGATGTCGATGCGGCGCTGATAAGTGTCAGCCTGGCCTTTTTCATCGAAAGCCATCACCACCACCGCGGCACCGTAACGCTTCGCCAGCCGTGCCTGCTGCTTGAAGGGTTCGACACCCTCCTTCATGCTGATCGAATTGACGATGGCCTTGCCCTGCACACACTTCAGCCCCGCCTCGATGACCTCCCATTTCGAGGAGTCGATCATCACCGGCACCCGCGAAATATCCGGCTCGGAAGCGATCAGGCTCAAGAAGGTGGTCATCGCCGCCTTCGAATCGAGCATCGCCTCGTCCATGTTGACGTCGATCACCTGCGCGCCATTCTCGACCTGCTGGCGCGCCACCGACACCGCCTCGGCATAGTTGCCGGCGAGGATCAGCTTGGCGAAGGCGCGCGAGCCGGTGACGTTGGTGCGTTCACCGACGTTGACGAACAGCGAATCGTCAGCAATGTTCAGCGGCTCCAGTCCGGACAGCCGGGTCTTGTGCTCAATCTGCGGGATTTTGCGCGGCGGCACATTTTTCACCGCCTCGGCGATGGCGCGGATATGCGCCGGCGTGGTACCGCAGCAGCCGCCGGCAATGTTGATAAAGCCGCTTTTCGCAAAGTCGAGCACGTACTCCGCGGTGTTTTCCGGCAGTTCATCGTAGCCGGTCGGCGCCAGCGGATTGGGCAGCCCCGCGTTCGGATAGGCGCAGACCCAGGTATCGGCGACCTGCGAAATCTCTTCGATGAACGGGCGCATCAGTTGCGCCCCAAGCGCGCAGTTAAGACCTATCGTCAGCGGCTTCGCATGACGCACCGAGTTCCAGAATGCTTCGGGAGTCTGGCCCGACAGTGTGCGGCCGGAAGCATCGGTGATGGTGCCGGAAATCATGATCGGCAATTTCACGCCGTGTTTTTCAAAATACTGGTCGATCGCGAACAACGCAGCCTTGGCGTTCAGCGTGTCGAATATGGTCTCGACCATCAGCAGATCGGCGCCGCCGTCGATCAGCCCGCGGATGGCTTCAGTGTAGGTCTCCACCAACTGGTCAAAGCTGATATTGCGAAAACCCGGATCGTTGACGTCCGGCGAAATCGATGCGGTGCGATTGGTCGGGCCCAGCGTGCCAGCGACAAACCGCGGCCGCGCCGGATCCTTCGCTTCGTACTTGTCGGCCGCCGTACGCGCGAGTTTCGCCGCTTCCACGTTCAACTCGTACACCAGGTCTTCCATGTGGTAATCCGCCATGGCGACCGCGGTCGAGTTGAAGGTGTTGGTCTCGATGATGTCTGCGCCGGCATCGAGGTACTGCTCGTGGATTTCACGGATGATCTGCGGCTGGGTCAGCGTCAGCAGGTCGTTGTTACCCTTGACGTCGTGCGCGAAATCCTTAAAACGTGTGCCGCGATAGGCCGCTTCATCCAGTTTGTAGTTCTGGATCATGGTGCCCATGGCGCCATCGAGGATCAGGATGCGTTGCGACAGCAGCGCGGGCAATTGCTGGATGCGGGGGGTGCTCATCGACGTCGGGAGGTGCGTGGATTACGCACGGTCAGGCTCGGGAAAAATCGAATTTTATCATGGGCCTGCGGCCTCCCCGGGGCATTTGGCCACCCTGCGACGAGCGCCTATAATGCACATTCATCCATCCTGACCGCAGCCGCGATACCACCACCATGAAGCATCTTGAACCCAAAGCCGCCCACGAATTCCTGAAAAAAAATCCGAATTCGGTATTCATTGATTGCCGCAGTGAAATGGAATACCTGTTCGTCGGTCATCCGGTGGGTGCGATCCTGGTGCCGTGGAATGACGGCCCGAACTGGGAAATCAATCCGCAATTTGTTGCACATGTCAAAAAGGCCGCCAGCGTGGACCGGCCGATCATCGTTATCTGCCGCAGCGGCAACCGTTCGCTGGACGCCGGGCATGCGCTGGAAGAAGCCGGCTTCACGCAGGTGTACAACGTGCTGCACGGTTTTGAAGGCGAGCTGGATGACCATCATCATCGCGGCTCGAAAACCGGCTGGCGTTTCGATGGCCTGCCGTGGGAGCAGTGCTGAACATCCGCCGGCGCAGTCAACAAAAAATAGTAAATAAAAAAACAGGTTATATCAGTTCTTCGGCTGGCTTGCTGCCGCCAGCCAGTCGCGTATGCATGTCCGCACGGGCTCGTAGCCGTACTGTTTATCAAAGTAATGATGGATCTCGCCCTTGCGCAGGCCTTCCTGCATCGCGTGGTTCACCTCCTGTCCGCTGACGATAATGCGCAGCGTGTCGGGATGCAGCTCTGCTGCCTGCGCCAGCAGTTGCGCGCCGTTCATGCCGGGCATGGAAAAGTCCGAGACGATGACTTCAACCTTGCGGGTGCGCAGGATTTCCACAGCTTCTTCGCCCCTTCCCGCCGTCAGCAGCTCGCGGCCCACGGGCCGCAGCGCACGCGCCGAAAGCGTCAGCACATCCGGGTCATCGTCCACCAGCAGTATGGCCGTGCCGTGCGCAGTCGCATTCGCGACTGCCGGTGATGCAGATGCCGGAACAGGCCGCGCCTGTGCACGCACCGCGCGCTGCTCCGGCATGGTCCCGCCGGACAGCGTAAAGAAAAAGATCGCGCCGCGACCGACCGCGGATTCCGCCCAGGCATCGCCGCCGTGCCGGCGCATCACCCGCCGCACGGTAGCCAGTCCGATGCCGGTGCCCGGAAACTCCCGCTCCGTATGCAGTCGCTGGAACGCCTCGAACAAGCGTTCCGCGTTTTTCATGTCGAATCCGGCGCCGTTGTCGCGCACGAAAAACGCCGTATTGCCGCGCCGCTGCACGCTCCCGACCTCGATGAAGGCCTCCGGGATGTTGCCGGTGAATTTCCAGGCGTTCTGCAGCAGGTTCGCCAGCGCGGCGCGCAGCAGACCGGGGTCGGCATTCGCCCGCAGATCCGGACTGATGCTAACGGTCACTTTACGATCCGGGCTCTCGCGGCGCAGTTCGTCGACGATGGCACGCGCCAGGTCGCCCACGTCCACCGCCTGCACTGCGAGTTCCGTGCGCGCCACCCGCGACAGACGCAGCAGATCCTCGATCAGTCGCGACATCCGCGTGGCGGCCGCACGGATGCGGCCCAGCATGTGCTGTCCGGCGGCGTCCAGCGTGCTGCCGTAATCTTCCACCAGGTTGGCGGCAAAACCGTCGAGGCTGCGCAGCGGCGCCCGCAGGTCATGCGATACCGACGCCGCGAAAGCCTCCAGTTCTTCATTGGCATAGCTCAACTGCGCCGTGCGCTCGGCGACGCGCCGCTCCAGCGCCACGTTGAGTTTCTCCACTTCCAGCGAACGTCGCTTGAAATCAGTGATGTCGCGGCTGATGCCAATGACGCCGATGATGTTGCCCTCCGGATCGTACAGCGGCCTCTTCGTGGTGATATACCAGCGCAGATCATCCGGCGGTCCGATCGTGTTCTCGCGCGGGGCACTGGCGCAACCGGTTGCCAATACAGCATGATCTTCGCCAACATTGCGTCCCGCCAAGGGCAAATCCCGCCGACTCAAGCCGGCAACATCGCTCAAACCCGGTGCACGAACCTTCCGCCAGGCATCATTGGCAAGCATTAAACGCATGTCTCGATCTCTCACATAGACACGGTCCTGCAGACTGTCGATCACCGTGCGCAACAGGTTGCGCTCCGCGGCCAGCGCTACACGCGCCATGCGCCGCTCCGTGACATCGCGCGCAATGCCCAGCAGCGCCGTGATGGCTCCGGTCGAATCGCGCAAAGGCACGGCGTGAATCTCCATCCAGATACGCCTGCCCGAAAGACTCGTCGCTTCAAACTCCAGCATGTCGGAGCGGCCGGAAAGTATTCGCCGGTGCAAATCAACAAACGCACGACGGTGCCCGGCCGCCACATACCTGATGATCGGCCGGCGCCGCATCTCGGCCAGCGACGCGGCCCCCAGCATCCGCAGCCCGGCAGGATTCATGTCCAGCAGCGTGCCGTCCGGAGCAATCGTCGCGACACATTCCGGTTCAGCCTCAATAATTGCGCTTAGCCGCCCTTCGCTTTCGCGGAGCCGCTCTTCGGCAATCTTGCGCGCGTTGATATCCTGATAGGTGGCAATGATCCGGTATGGCCTGCCTTCGGCATCGAGCAGCATCGCCACCGACAACGCCACCCACAGCAGGCTGCCGTCCTTGCGGATCAACTGCTTTTCGCGGAAGAAGCCGCCGACCTCCCCGGCCAGCAGGCGCCGGTTGTCCCTGATCGCGGCATCCTGCCCTGCGGGTGCGGTGATGTCGGCCGTACTCATCCGCAGCAGTTCTTCACGGCTGTAGCCAGTCATCTCGCAAAACTTGTCGTTTACCGCCAGCCACGGCGAATGGCGATCCAGCGCCGACCGCGTCGAAATGCCGACGCCCGCGTGATCGAACATGGCGCGAAAACGCTGTTCACTGCTGCGGAGATCGGCTTCGCGGCGCTTCAGCTCGGTGATGTCGATCAACGTAATCACGGTCTGGCCGGCGGCCGTTCGTGCCTCGCGGACCAGGTGATAGCCACCGTCGGTGCGCCGGCTCTCGCGCGCAATGAGCGCGCCGCCGCGATGCGCGGCCAAACGCTGCCGCACGAATTCACCGGCATCGCTGATTTCACCCTGCCGCAGTCGTACCTGCGCCCTCGCCATGAGGACGCGCTCGAATGTCCAGCCGACAGCCAAGCCGGGCAGCTCCGCCATCCGCGCATATGGTTCGTTGAAAAAAACCAGGCAGTCGTTCTGGTCAAACAGCGCGAGCCCCTCGTCAACGTGGTCCGCGATGGTTCGCAACCGCTCTTCGCTGTCGCGAATGGCGCGCTCGCTGCACTCCTGCGCGGTCACGTCGTTGAAGGCGACGAGTCGCGCCGCCTTGCCGCCGAACTCGAACAGGCGTGAAATGCTGTCAACCTTGATCTCGGCGCCATCGTGCGTGACATGCGTGCGACGGACCGGTTCGCTCACCCCCCCCCCCGGATGGGCGGCCACGAAACGGAGATAGGCATCGCGCGTCGCCGCGCTTTGCAGTTCCGGCGTCGTCATCCCGGCAAACTGCTCACGGGTATAGCCGTACTTGTCCATCATGGCCTGGTTTACGGCGAGGATGTTCAGCGATGCGTCGTCGCGGATGATGATCGGCAGCGGA
>CAMBCD010000058.1 GCA_945863085.1 Bordetella parapertussis | reverse complement strand
AGTTCGGTGATGATCAGCGCCTGGGTGACAAGATCGACGCCATGGCCGCCCCATTCGCGCGGCAATGCAACAGTGCGAAACCCCAGCTCTCCGCCCTTGCGGATGAGATCCCAGTCAAAAGTATCCCGCGGATCCTTGATGCGGTCCCGGGACAGGGAGACGGGCGCAATCACCTCCCGTGCAAACTCGCGCGCTTTCCTCTGCCACGCTTTTTGCTGATCCGTCAGACTGAAATCCATTTTTGTCCGTTGAGCGTCAAGTTAAGGCGCAATACATTTTTGCCCCGTCCAATCAATTGATCAAATGATATTTTTCGATTAGATTGATCGATGGCATCGATATACTGGAACCGCCCCGAAGAACAGCCCAATGGAGATCCGCCATTTACATTACTTCCTGAAACTTACGGAAACGCTCAGCTTCACGCGCGCGGCAGCTGCACTGCACATCACCCAGTCAACACTCTCACACCAGATCAAGCAGCTGGAGCAGCAACTGGCATGCCGGCTGTTTGACCGGATCGGACGCCAGGTAAGGCTCACCGACCCCGGCAGGGTGCTTCAGGAGCATGCAATACGCATCCTTAGGGAAGTGGATGCCGGCATAAACGCGCTTTCTGCACTGGACGGTCTCGTTCAGGGGCAACTGACCGTCGGGGTATTCCGCACGTTTGGCAGTTCGCCGTTACCGAATGTATTTGCCGAATTCGGCGCCAAATATCCTGGAGTGCAGATCAAGGTACGGCAGCTTTCGCTGATCGACATCGAGCGCGAATTGATTGCGGGAAGCATGAATCTGGCTGTGGGCTATCTGCCGGCCAACTCTGACAGGGTTGAAACCGAATCCCTCTATGCAGTGCCGCTTGCCGTCGTCTCCAACCGCTACCATCCCCTCTACGGGCGAACCAGAATAGGCATAAGGGACCTGCATGGCCAGGATCTGGTACTGCTGAGCCGTGAGTTCCCGCTGAGGCAGTTGATCGATGATGCATTTTCCCGCCACGGCGTAACACCACGCATCATCATGGAAATGAATTCAAGCGAAGCCGCCCTGTCGACCGTTCGCTGCGGGCCGCTGGCAGCCATCCTAACCGACAGGATTCTGGACAAGGCGGAAACGCTCAGCTCGATACGATTGCGGGATTCAAAACTGTCGCGGACTGCTGCAATCTTCTGGGCACGGGACAACTACAGATCTCGTGCCGCCATAGTTTTAGCCGAGATGGTGAAACGCGCTTATAAAAAACTGCAGCGCAAGGAAAAAAGGGCCGGTTGACCGTAACCGGCGCCATGACTGGATTGGCGGGAGGTGATCCGGGCCCGCGGCCGGCTCGCTAAAAACCAAACAGTCCTTTCAGCGCTTTCACGCCCTCCTGTACGGAATCGGCCGGATTGGGCGCGGAAGACCCCTGCGGCGCACTGCCGCCCTCTGAAGCCCGGCTGCCACCTCGCGATGCGTCGCCGTCCTCACCAAGCAGCGCTGACGCGGTTGATTTCAGGCGCACCTTGGCCGCCCATTCCTGGTTCCACACCGCCTTGGGATCCTGCGGCCGCGGCGGGTGGACAAAATTGGCTTCCTCGCCGTACGCAATGAAGCGGATGAACGCCGAGGGTGCTGCGGCGACAAACTGGGCAGGCACCGTGCATTCGGTGGTCGATGGCGACATCACCACCTTTTCGCGGATCAGCCGCGCCACTTCGGACGGCGGCAGCCAGGTCATCAGCGATTCGCCGAATTCCCGCGTGTTGCTGGAACTCCAGACAACCACATCCTCGCTGCCACCCTTGCCGCCGCCCATCGCCGTCGCAAAATAACCCTGCGCGTTGGCCATGCTTTTCCACGACACGTTCATGCCGCCGCCACCGGACTTCTGCATCGCCAGATTGACCTGCTCCATGAAATCGTATTTTTCACTTAACGAAAACCGGATCTCCGGCGAGTAATTGCCCTTGACCGTGTGGTCGCCGCGCAGGCTGCCGTCACCCGGAACCCGCGTGCTGTCGCGCTGATTGGGCCAGTCGCCGTAGGTTTTGCTGCGCGCCTGCGACGGACCGCGTTGCACGTTGACACGGCGGCTGAACAGGCCCTGCGGCACCTGGCCCTCTGCCAGTTTGGCAAAGTCGATCACGTACGGTTGCCCGGCGCCGGCCTGCTCGCTGCAACCCCAGAAAATCAGCATGCGGCCGCGCGGCTTTTCAAAATTTTCCGGCACGCCGTCTTCGCGCGGCTCGGGGCGCGGCGCACGCTGCGGTGTCTCCAGCGGCAGGCTCGCACCCATGTTGAGTCCGGGCGGAATTTCATGCGCGGCCTCCGGTGTACCGCCGGCGCTGCGCTGCGAGCCGAGCTCGAGCAGCATCGAACGCTTGGCGCCGCCGCCACCCATGCCGCCGCCCATCATCATGCGGCCGATGTCCATCGCCGACGGGCCGCCACCGCCGGCGCCGCCCATCGGCATGCCCGAAGCGGTGTCTATGCTCATCCAGTATCTGGCAATCGGCGGAGTTACCTTTTGCTGCGCCATCGCAGCGGGCGCGATGGCGGCAATGACTGCGGCGGTAAGGGTGGTGACGGCGATTTTTGTTTTCATGTAGGGCTCCCTGGACGAAATAACTTGTCGTGATTGCTTTGATGCGACCCAGTTTACAGCGCCCTGCACGCAGGGCGACGACATAACCGGCCGCATGCCATCAAAAAAAGGGGGCCATGTACGTGAAATTCCGCACAGTTTCCTTGCCGCCATGGTCGTGAAGTGCTGTGCCGGTAGTGCCGGCGCGTACGGAATCAGCCGACTGTCACGACGATCTTGCCGACCATCGCATTGGATTCCATGCGTTCCTTGGCAGTCGGCAGCTCGTCGAAAGAGTAGACCTTGTCGACCAGCGGCGCGATGCGGCCGTCGACCAGCGCGGGGAGCACGTCACGCTTGAAGCCGCGTGCGGCTTCGTTCTTGCCCTCCACCGACAGCTGCGCGTTGGACACGCCGAACACTTCCAGTCGCCGCACATGCACCGCATTGAGGTCAATTTCGGCCTTGAACACGTTGTCGACATAACCGACGGTGGCGAGGCGGCCGCGGAATCCCAGCGTGCGCATACATTCGGCAAACACCGAACCGCCGACGCCGTTGATCACCAGATCGATACCTTTGCCGCCGTTCAGCTCTTTCACCTTGTCGGCGAAATCCGGTTTGCGTGTGGCGATGCCGAAATCGAGGCCGATCGACTTTAACTGATCCAGCTTCTGCTGCGAACCCGAGGTGCCGATCGAACGCGCGCCGATCAGTTTCGCCAACTGGATGCTGGCCACGCCGGCGCCCGAAGACGCGCCCATGATCAGCATGGTCTCGCCCTTCTGCAGTTTGCCGAACTGGTAAATCATCTCCCAGGCGGTGATAAAACTGACCGGCACTGCGGCAGCCTGCTCCCAGGACAAACGTTCCGGCTTGGGCATCATCTGGTTGATATCCATCACCGCGTATTCGGCGAAGCCGCCGCGTACGCGCCCGAACACCGCATCGCCGGGCTTGACCCCGGTGACGCCCTCACCAATCGCATGCACGACACCGGAGGCTTCGCCGCCGCCGAGTTTCTCCGGACCGCCATGCACGGCACCTCCGACAAAAATCTCGCCGCGATTGAGCGCGGTCGCATGCACCTTGATGACAATCTCGCCTGCCTTGGGCTGTGGCTGCGGCACATCGCGGTATTCGAGAATGTTCTTGTGGTCTTTGGTGACAATCCAGCAGGATTTCATAAAATATCCAATAAAATCAAATGTTTAAAATTTAAGGCTGCCGCAGCCTCCGTCGATTCCGGATACGGTGGCCCGGAAACTCATTTCCCCGCCGTCTCGCGCACGATCGGGCCCCAGCGCTGCAGTTCCTTCTGGATGAATTGTGTCGCGCGTTCCGGCGATGACGTGGTCACCGGTTCCGCACCCGCCTTGCGCAGGAAATCCTGCATGCCGGCATTGGCCAGGACTTTCTGGTTCGCCTGCGCCAGCGCGTCCACCACCGGTCGCGGCACACCCGGCGACAGGAAAATGGCGTTGAATGCCTGCACCACCAGTTCCGGCATTCCCGCTTCAGGGGCCGTCGGCACATCGGGCACGGCTTGCAGCCGCGTATCGGAACAGATGGCAAGCATGCGAATTCGACCGGCCTTGTGATACTCCAGCGGCGCCGGACTGATGGTCGGTGTGTACATCGGAATATGCCCCGCCACCAGATCGGTGAGCCCGGGGCCCGCACCCTTGTACGGCACATGCACGATGTTCAGGTTGCCGTTGAGTTTCTTGAACAGCTCACCGGTGAGATGGGTGATGCTGCCGGTGCCGGCGGAACCGAAGGACAGCTGCCCCGGATTCCTTTTCGCGAATGCAACCAGCCCCTTGAGGTTCTTCACCGGCAGCGAGGGATGCACGGCGACACCGGTCGGCACCAGCGTGATGATGCCGAGCGCGGTAAAATCCTTCAGCGGGTCATAACCCAGTTTCGGATTGCCCAGCGGGTTGAGCACATGCGTGGTGGTGTTGGCGATCAGCAGTGTGTAACCGTCGGGTTTGGCGCGCACCACTTCCATTGCGCCGATCGCGCCCGAAGCGCCGGCGCGGTTTTCGACAATCATGTTCTGGCCCAGCGTGCGCGACATTTCCTGTGCCCAGCGCCGGCCGATGATGTCATTGACACCACCCGGGGCAAACGGCACCACCAGCCGCATCGTCCGCTCGGGAAATTTATTCTGCGCCTGTGCCGTGCCGGGTGCGAGCTGCAGGCCCGCGAAGGCCAGCAGCACGAGGCTGCCGGGGAAAAAATTACGCGTGGTCATTCGCATTTTCATTAATAATCTCCTCGATTCGTATTTTGATTTTTGCCGCGCTGCATGTGTGCCCTGCCAGAGCGGGTCATGCTAATTGTTATCTCCTGCTGCCGCAACCGCGGCCGACCCTGTTGCACAGCTGTTATTGTGATGAACTCATTTTGGTACTTATTGTGGTGAGCTCATTTTGGTAAATAATCCCACTCACGCCAGCCGCCGAGCAAGGGGAAATAAAGTCCGAGGCGAATGCGCAAGTCCTCTTGGGGGGCACCACCAGCCCGGAGCAGCGCTGCATAACGCTCCAGCTGGCCGCGATAACGCTCCTGTTCATTGTCGAGAAAGGCCGCGGTATCCGCGCCCTCGTGCACACTGGTCTTGTAATCGATGATCCAGCGCGCGCCATCCGCGTCGATAAACGTGCGATCAATCACCACCTTGGCAGGTCGGCCAGCGGTGACTCCGCTCAGCCGCAATTCCGAACGGCCTTCGGCGTGTGCATCCAGCACCCAGCGGCCGCGGGCATCATCGATACAGTTGATCAGCGCCTGCCTTGCCCTTGCGGCGGCCGCTGCAATGTCGTGTTCACCGACACCCTGCGCAGCCAGCGCATGGCGGATCGCGGGTTCGAGCGCGGCGATGCGCGCCGCATCCCATTTCACGACGCCGTCTTCGCTGATCCGCTGCAGCCAGCGGTGCACCACGCTGCCGACATGCCGTGCAGTCTCCCCGGCCCAGGAAAACTCGAGTGCGTCCTGCATACGCACTGCATCCTGCGGTGCCGCCCAGTCCACGCCACCCGGCGCAGCAGGCCGCATCCATGCGACCGGCAAGCGGCGCAAGGCCTGATCGATGACCGGCGCCGCCACCGCAGCCACCGGCAACTGCGGCGGGGCATCGCGCAATGCCGCCTCGTAAACGGGTGCCACCACGGGCCACAGTTTGCCGAGCAGCGATTGCGACGGCGGCGGTTTGACCCTTGACACGCCATCTTCTTCAGTAACAACAGGAACGCTGCCGAGCAAATGCAGATGGCGTCTGGCGCGAGTGGCCGCCACATACAGCAGCCGCCCGTCCTCCAGGCTTTGTTTTTCGCTGTTGAATTGTTCAATCCACGCGTAGATCGGATCGCCGCCATCCCCCGCCGCGTTGATCGGCGCCAGCAGCAGCTCATTGCGGCCCTCAGCATCCGGCTGCTCGGTCCACAGGAACAGTTTCTTGTCGTCACGGCGCGGCGACCGGGCGAGGCCGGGCACGATCACCACATCAAATTCAAGCCCCTTGGCTTTGTGGATGGTCATGATCTGCAGGCTGTCGTCAGCCTCGAGATCAGGCAAGGCATAGAGCTGTCCGAGCCCGACCTCGAAGTTCGCGCGATCCGGCAACGCGCCGGAATCTTCATGTTTGTCGAGATAACGGAAATAGGTTTCCGCATCCTCGAGGTCGGTTTCCTGCTCCACGCAGGCCGGACCACCGAGGGCGTACCAGGCGCCGGCTACATGTTCACGCAAGGGCCCGCGAGCACGCTGGGCAAGGCTGCTTGCCAGCGCGGCGCGCGCCCGCTCAAGGCGAGCACGGCCATCGGCGGAAAGCTGCGCGACACATTGTTCATCCTGCATCGCGGACCACAGTGTCTTCTGCGCATCGGCCGCAGCCAGTACATGCAGATCAGCCAGCGTCAGTCCGCACCACGGCGCGCGCAACACGGCGAGCCACGCCACCCGGTCCGCCGGATGTGCCAGGGCTCGCGTCAGCGCCAGCAAATCCTGGATCGCCGGACGCTGGCCCAGCGGCTCGATGTCGATGGCACGGAAGCGCAGCCCGGCCGCTTTCAGCGCCGGCACGATCTCGCGCAGATGGCTGCGCGTGCGCACCAGGATTGCAACTTTCGCCGCAGCATCGGCGTCGCGCGCAGCTTGAACGATTTGTGCAACGCGCTGCGCCTCTTCCACAGCCGCATCATCAAACAGCGGATGCACGGTCACTGCATCGCCTGCCAGCGCAGCACGCGTCGCCACTGAAGCGGTGTACGGCACTGCCCCCGAGGTGATGTTTTCCGCTGCCGGCATGACATGCGTGAATGTCGCGTTGACCCAGTCGACGATACCGGACTGTGAACGGAAATTCGCCGACAGGGCCACCGGATGCAGATCGACGCCGGCAATGCCTTCCTGGCGCGCGCGCAGGAACAAGCCGACTTCGGCTTCGCGAAAACGGTAGATGGATTGCATCGGATCACCGACGGCAAACACCGTGCGTCCGTCGTCCGGCGACCATCCGGCGGTGAGCCTGGCGATCAGTTCGGACTGGCTGATCGAGGTGTCCTGGAATTCGTCGATCAGCAGGTGGCGGATGCGGTAATCGAGTGCGAAAGTCAGGTCGGTTGGTTCGTCCTCGCTGCCCAGCGCATGCAAGGCGCCCTGCGCCACTTCCGTGAAATCAACCTGACGACGCGACTGGAATATCAGTTTCAATTGCGCCACGGCCTGCGGCAGCAGGCTCAGGATCGCACCCAGCACCTGCCATTGGCTGTCGCTGTACGCGGGCGGCGGCAGGCGACGCAGGGCCGCCAGCGCGGAACGTGCATCCACTGCGGAATCAAGCGCCCCGAACAAGAGTTCAGCACGGTCTTTCCAGGACTGCCCCGCCGCGCCAGCGAGAAAGCCCTGATTTTTGGTCAGCCCTCTTTTTTTCCGCCAGCGTTCCTCTTCGGTGAGAAAGACCCAGGCCAAACCCACCCAGGATTCGACGTCATCGGAAAAATTGCCTTGTCCGAGATTACCGAACACGTAGTCGGCCAGCGCATGTATTTCCTCATTCAGCAGCGGCGGGATCGCAGCACGCAGGCGCCGCACCGCCGCCACACGGACCTGCTGCAGCGCCGATTCGAGTTGCGCGCGGTCAAGGCCGTGCACTACCTGGCGCAGCCACTGGTCGCGGCGCGCCAGCATGTCGGCCAGCAGGGCTTCGCTGCGCGCCACGTCGTTATCAAGATGCGCCAGCACCATTTCCACATCCGCCGCCGCGGGACCGTCGCCATTGACCAGCGCAATGGTCGCGCGCGCGGCTTCCTGATGCAGTTCCGATGCGTCTTCCACTGTTTCCGGCTGCGCACCGAATCGTGACAGCACCGGCATCTGCCTGGTCAGGCCGGCGCACAGCGCATCGATGGTCTGGATGCGCAGTTGCGCAGGATTGTCGGCAAGGTGCCAGCCCGCCTCATGGTCGCGGCGTAACGCAGCTGCCGCAAGCTTGAGTGTTAATTCCTCGTGCGCCGACGCCGGCGTCTTGCCCGCCTGCGCGTCCGCCAGCGCCTGCAGCACCCGTTCACGCATTTCGCCTGCGGCTTTTTTGGTGAAGGTGACCGCGATGATTTCTTCGGCGTGATCAACCCGCGCCAGCAGCCGCAGGTAACGCTGGATCAGCAGTTCGGTCTTGCCCGATCCTGCCGGCGCCTGCACGATGAACGAACGTTCCGGATCCAGCGCATCGCGACGCTGATCGAAATCGGGCACGGTCGCGCTCACTGCCCCGCCTCCCCGTCTTCCAATGTCTGCCCGATACGTTCGCGGATGCGACAGAACGCCTGCTGGTCACAAAGGCGACAGGTGTGTGGATGCTGCTTGGGATCCACCGTCGCCACGCCGGCGGCGAACTGCTGTGCAATGCGCTCCAGATCAGCCTGCCAGGCCGCAAGCACATCCGGCCATGCCGGATACTGGTCCGCGTATCTGGAATCGGCATACGCCTTCACCCCCGGCAGCAAGTCGCCATCGCGTGCAAGCCCGGCATATTTCATGTCGCCGGCACGCACCTGCGCAAACGCCACGGCGACAGCACCGGCTTCGGCGGTCAGCAAATACAGGGGCAACTGCGGTTCATCAGGCCGTACGCCCAGCATTGCACCCGGTGTGGCCTTGCCGGTTTTGTAATCGATCACGATGCGGCGGCCGTCCGTCGTCTCATCGACGCGGTCGAGCCGCGCATTCAGCGTCAGGCCGCCGATGGCCATGCCGCGTTTGTCTTCGACGGCAATCACCGTGAATCCGCCGCGCCGGCGATCCTGTTCCAGCCACGCACGCGCGAGGCTGATGAGCCGGCGTTTTTCGATCTCGGCAAAACGCCCTGACAAGGTCGTCGGCCGCTCGCGCCGGATGCGCTCCATCGCGGCATCCGCTGCATTTGCAAGCAAGGCCTCAAGATCGTCGCTGCTGATGGCGGCCAGCGCATCACTGCTGCGCAGCTGCGTCCATGCTTTCGCCAGCACCCGGTGCACCAGCGTGCCACGCTCGGCGGCGTCGAGCCCGGCGTGCGGCGCTTCCGGTGCCACAGCATGCAGGCGATGTTTTGCATACGCGCGGAACGGACACGCAGCCTGGTCCTTGATCAATGCAGTGCCGGCACCGGTCACCGTGCCGTCAGCAAGCGCCGGCGCCGCAGCGTCCGGCAGACGCTCATCGCAGCGCGCGGCATGGATCACATCGCGGAAATCAGCGTAAGGGGTGATCACCGGATCCGCCTCTGCGACCTGCGCAATCAGGGGACTGGAGCGCAGTTCGCGATCATCTTCCTGGCAGGGATGGCTCAGCACCACTTCCGTGGCGGCCGTACACCATTGCGCAGTCGTGCGCCGCGCGGCATCCAGCACATCAGCGGCCGTGCTGTGCGGCAAACCAGCGGTGCGCTGCAGTGCCAGCGGCAGGAAGGGATTGGGGCGCGGTGCCGGCGGCCAGTTGCCGTCGCTGAGGCCCATGACCCACAGGCCGTCAAAGGTCAGCCCTGCCGCTTCGAGCACACCGAGAATCTGGATCGGCACTTCCGGCGACTCCGGCTGGAACAGGGTATCTGCCGCAATGCGGCGCAAGCGTGACAAGGCTTCTGCATAAGGCATGCGCGGCACGACGCGATCCAGCGCCGCAAACGCAGCGACCACGTCATGCCATTTTTTCAAGGCCTGGTATTCGCTGGAATCCAGGCTGCGTTCACCCGGGAATCCCGCAACGGTCAGCGCCTCCGATATGGCTTTCGCCCATGTCGATGGCGGATGTGTGCCTTGCAGCCGGTTTCTGCGGAACCCGGCCAATGCGGACAAACGCCGCGCGAGCTGCGGGCAATCGCCGCCATGTTCAATGACCATCCCCTGCAACCGTTCCAGCGTGATCACGGGTTCCGCGCGGCGACGCAATTCCACATCCAGCGCGGCACGGCTGTCGCGCTCCGCCTCGCCACCGTCAATGAACGGTGAACACAGCAGCCAGCTGGCGCGCTCGAATTCGATATCACGGCCCGCCAGTTCCAGCAGCAGCAACGCGGCATTGACCAGCGGGTAGGCCACCAGCGGTTCCCCCAGCGACAGATTGAACGGCAACACACCGGGCACAGCATCCGGCAGCGCATAGTCAGGTGCCATGGTGGCGCTGAAAATGCGAACAATCGCTGATCGCCGCGCAGCAAGGTCGGGGACAACGATCCCGATGCGCGAGTTGCCGGCTTCGAGCCGCGTGCGCGCCCAGGCCGCGGCACGATGGATTTCCTGTTCTGTATCGGCGCAGGGCACGCGCAGTACGCGGCCGGTGCATGCCGGAGCACCCGCCAGCACTATCGTGCAGCCCTTATCCTGCACGCCTGCCAGGAATTCTGCCTGCTGCGGCGTAAACCCATCAAAACCATACGCCACCAGCGTCTGCGGCGGCCGGATGCAGCCGCTCGCAAAAAGCGGAGGCAGCCGGTCGGCCAGTTGTGCGACATCCATCTGGCCGTTGCGTTGCAGGATCCGCTCGTAACGCGGCGCCCATTCCTGGAACGCCCGGGAATCATCGTTCAGCACCGCAGCGTTCAGGCGCGGTGCAAGTCGCCACACCGTACTGAGTTGCCATGCCTCATGCGCAAGGCGCGCAGCATCAGCGACGGCCAGCAAAGTCTCGCCGGAGGTTGAAGTGCGCAGCAGGTTTTCCCACACGGCTTGTGCCTGCGCCGGCGAAAGCGGCAGCGGTAAAGACGCTGTATCGGCATACAAGGCCTCATGCCAGGCGCGCTCGAGGAATCCGCCCCACGGCAGGATGTCGGCAGATTCCCACAAGGTTTTGCCCTGTGCGGCCTGGAGGTCGTCGTATGCGCGCTGCAACGCCACTGACAGGCGCTGGTTGGGCGTGACGACCACCGTCCCTGCAGGCGCCTGCGCCAGCCGGACAAAGACCTCATCGTGGGAAATAACCTGAAATGCAGCCGCGGCAGCCATGGGCAGGGATGATAAACCCGCCGCCGCAACGGCGCTGCGCGCGCCGTTACTTTTCGATCAGATGTTTCTTTGCCTTGACCTTGACCCGGTCATCAGCCTGCGGTCGCGGAGCGCGGAGCAGGGGCCCCGCTGCAGCGGGGATGCGACCGCGAAGAGGCCGCCGGACGCGCACCAAAGGCGCGAACGCTGCTACTTCTCGATCAGATGTTTCTTTGCCTTGACCTTGACCCAGTCATCAGCGTCCGCCGGCCCATCCTTTTTCTCGATGATCGGCTTCCAGACCTTGGCAAGTTCCGCATTCAATGCGGTGAACTCCCGCTGATCATCCGGCACGTCGTCTTCGGCAAAAATCGCCTCCACCGGACATTCGGCAACGCACAGCGTGCAGTCGATGCATTCATCCGGATCGATGACCAGCATGTTGGGCCCTTCGCGGAAACAGTCCACGGGGCAAACATCCACACAGTCGGTGTACTTGCAT
>CAMBCD010000057.1 GCA_945863085.1 Bordetella parapertussis | reverse complement strand
GCGCCCGGGTTCTGGTTGTCCTTTGGCGCGGTGGCGATCATCATGCTGGTATCGGTCAACCGCCTGCGCCAGCCGCACTGGCTGATGACCTGGGCGCGGGTGCAATGGGCCGTGACCCTGGCGCTGGTGCCGGCCTTGCTGGCGATGTTCCAGCAGGTGTCGCTGGTGTCCCCCATCGCCAATGCACTGGCGATTCCGCTGATCAGCCTGGTGGTGGTGCCGCTGGCACTGGCGGGCACGGTGATCCCGATGGATGTGATTCTGCATCTGTCGCACTGGATCATGGCGGGATGCGCGGAAGCACTGCAATGGTTGAGCGCCTTGCCCGATGCGGCCTGGGAACAGCATGCACCGCCGGCGTGGACCGTCATCGTTGCCATGGCCGGTGCGATCTGGCTGCTGTTGCCAAGGGGATTTCCGGCGCGCTGGATTGGTGTTTTCGCGTTTCTGCCGATGCTGCTGATCACACCTGCGCCGCCTGAGGAAGGTGTGCTGCGCCTCACGGTGCTGGATGTCGGGCAGGGCCTGGCGGTGGTCGCGCAAACAAAACATCACGCATTGCTGTTCGACACCGGCCCGGCCTTCGGCCCCTCCGCCGACAGCGGCAACCGCGTCATCGTCCCTTACCTGCGTGCCTCCGGTATCAAGCGTCTCGACCGCATGATCATCAGCCATGACGACCTCGACCATTCCGGTGGTGCGATGTCGGTACTGCAGGCGCTGCCGGTGGCAGAAGTGTTGTCATCATTGCCCGACCTCGATCCACTGGTGCTGCTGGCGCCGGATGAGCAGCGCTGTCGCGCCGGGCAGCAGTGGACCTGGGACGGTGTGCGTTTTGACATGCTGGCGCCGGAAGCGGCGGAGGATGTGGCCAAGCCCAATGACCGCAGCTGTGTGTTGAAAATCACCGCGGCGGGCGGCAGCGTATTGATTCCTGCGGACATTGAGCGGCGTGGTGAACGTGCCTTGCTGGCCGCTTCGCCGGACGTATTGCGCAGCGATGTGTTGATCGCTCCGCATCACGGCAGCAAGACTTCATCATCACCAGAGTTCGTGCAGGCCGTTGCGCCGCGCGCGGTGATTTTCCCCGTCGGTTACCGCAACCGTTTTGGCCATCCGCATGCCGATGTGGTGGCGCGTTACCGGCAGGTCGGCAGTGCCTTGTATCGCACGGATGAGGGCGGGGCGATCGGGTTTGAAACGCAGGCGGGTAAGTCGTTGCTGTTGTCACGTTATCGCGATCATTATGTGCGTTACTGGCATGCGCCGAGGGAGGGTGGGGTTGTGGAGGATTTGTTGTCAGGTATTTGATAGGCTGAACAGGGTTGTGTAACTTTTTCTGTAATGCTTGTTGAAAAGTCAAACAGACTCTTTTTTCCCGTCCGTGCCAAATCGGAGTCGAGTCATGTGGATCACCCTGAAAATCGGCATGTTTTACGGCGCGCCCATCCTTGCGGTGGTGCTGGCGATGGTGTGGTTCATCGTGCTGCTGTTGCGGGTACGGCGAGGACAACTCACGCGGCCGCAGGCGGCATTGAGTTATGCCTGGGCGCTGGTGCTGCCCGTTTTTGCCGTGCTGCTGATCTGGCTGACCGGTGAAATTGCGGGTTATTTCTCGTCATCGGTCGAGCGCTTCGTCTGGGATCCGGAACTGTCCTGGCAACTGCTGCTCGGCCTGCTGCCGCTGGGGCTTTATGTCGGCGCCGCGATCCTCGCGCTGCAGCTTCTGTTCTGGATCGCCTTGTCGCTGATGCGCGTCCGGCGCTAGGATTGCGCCGAAGCGCAATCGCTGCCCGGGTTTCAATGTGACGGAGCAGATTTTTCCGATGAAAACTGCCGCAGGAAACCGACCCCGGTAATTTTCTTTTGGTGCTATGCTTTCATCCATGATTGACTGGTCTACTTGCGAAGCGGTTGAACAGGATCCCGAGCGCTACAGTGGCGCTTGGGTGTTCCGCGGCACGCGCGTGCCGGTCGCGGCGCTTTTCGAGAACCTCGAAGACGAAGTGTCCGTCAATCAGTTCGTCGAGTTGTTCCCCGGTGTGACTCTCCAGCAAGTACGCACAGTCCTGGAGCACGCCGCGCGGAGCGCGCTTACGCCAGCGTAAGTGCAAGTTCTGTTCGATCAGGGGACGCCCGCGCCGTTTCGTCAATTCCTGTCGCAGCATGATGTGGCCACAGCATACGAGCGCGGCTGGTCTTCTCTTAAAAATGGCGAGTTGCTGCAAGCGGCCGAAATGGCCGGGTTTGCCGTGCTGGTGACAACGGATATGAACCTGAAGTATCAGCAGAATCTGGTCGCGCGCCGCATAGCCATTGTCGTACTGAGCACGACGAGCTGGCCGCGCATACGCGCGGCTGCAGCTGAAGTTGTTCGTGCTGTGGCGCAATCGACTGCCGGGAGTTATGTCGAATTGCAGATTCCTTGACGCCTGCTGCGTTGCTGGATCGTGGCACCGTCAGCGCAATTGGCAATCGCGTCAAGGGTTTACCGGAGCCTCCGGCAAAAGCCCCTTTTGACATTGGGTGCGCTGTCAAATATCGGTAAAATACGCCGATGCAACACCCGCAAAATCAACAAGTCACCCCGCAACAGCGGTCATTCACCGGCCCACGGTCATGACCGATCCCGTAATTCCTGCCGCTGAAGCTGCATCGATCGCCAAGGTCTACGGCCAGCCGATGCTGGAAATGCCGCAGGACCTGTACATCCCGCCGGATGCGCTGGAAGTGTTCCTCGAGCAGTTCGAGGGCCCGCTGGACCTGTTGCTGTACCTGATCCGCAAGGAAAACATCAGCGTCCTCGAAATTCCAATGGCGAAGCTGACGCTGCAGTACCTGGAATACGTCGAGCTGATGCGCTCGCAGCAACTGGAGCTGGCGGCGGAATACCTGCTGATGGCGGCGATGCTGATCGAGATCAAGTCGCGCATGCTGCTGCCGCGGCCGGCCAGTAGCGATATCGAGGAAGACCCGCGCGCCGAGCTGGTGCGCCGGCTGATGGAATACGAGCAGATGAAGCTCGCGGCGCACAAGCTGAATGAAGTGCCGCAGGCGGGCCGCGATTTCACCGTGGTGCAGGTGCTGTTCGAGCGCGAAGCCTCGCTGCGCCTGCCGGATGTGAACATCGACGACCTGAAAATGGCCTGGCTGACCATCTTGCAGCGTGCGTCGAGGGTCCAGCATCACAAGATCACCCGCGAGGAGCTGTCGGTGCGTTCGCACATGACCCGCATCCTGCGCCTGCTGCAGACCGAGGAATTCGTTGAATTCAGCAAGCTGTTCACGCCGGAGCAGGGTGTACCGGTGCTGGTGGTGTCTTTTCTCGCGGTGCTGGAGCTGGCCAAGGAAACGCTGATCGAAGTCAGCCAGGAAGAAGCGTACACGCCGATTTACGTCAAACTCAGAGGCGGCCAGCTGGCTGCCGTGAAATAAGAAACGCCATGGAAGAAAACAACAGTCAGGAAGATAACAACGTCGAACAGGACGGTGGCAGCGTTGAAGAAAGCAGCCTCGACCTCGCGCAGATCAAGCATGTGCTGGAGACCGCCTTGCTGGTCACCCAGGAACCGATGTCGCTGCATGACCTGAAAAAACTCTTCGACGAAAAACTAGACAACAACACGCTGCGCAAGGTGCTCGATGATCTGCGCGCCGACTGGGATGGCCGCGGTGTGGAACTGGTCAGTGTTGCGACCGGCTGGCGTTTTCGCGCGCGCCCCGAGTCACAGAAATTCCTCGATCGCCTGGATCCGCAAAAACCGCCGAAGTATTCCCGCGCGGTGCTAGAGACTCTGGCAATTATCGTTTATAAACAACCGGTTACACGTGGTGACATCGAGGAAATCCGCGGTGTCACGGTATCGCCCGGCATTCTCAAGGCGCTGGAAGCGCGAGGCTGGATCGACGTCATCGGCCATCGCGAAGTGCCGGGCCGTCCGGAAATTTTTGCAACGACCAAATCATTCCTCGATGACCTGAACCTGCGTTCGCTGGAAGAACTGCCGCCGCTGTCGGAACTCGGCAGTCTGGTCGAGCAGACGCCGAATGCGCCGATGGACCTCGACGCGGCGTTTGCGGCGGCGGAGCCGGTCAGCATGGGTGAGGGACTGATGGAAGGGGATGACGAGGAATCTGCTGCAGACGCGTCGAGTGAAGTCAGTGACGACATCATGGATGGCGACGCGGCCGTTGGCGAAAGTGGCGAAACACTGGTGTCTACGCAACTGCACTGAGTTTCCCCTGGTTGTCGCAGTTGCAGTAACAGGCTTCCGTAACGATTTGAAGTGGGCTCCATTCCTCAGTAGATGCCGACCGGTTCGTCGAACTGGTTCCGGATGCTGCCAGGGCGTGCACTCAGCAGTTCCACCATGCGCCGGCGTTCTGCGGCATGTCCAGGATCGCCCCAGAGGTTCTGCATCTCGTCGGGATCGTTGAAGAGGTCGTAGAGTTCTCCTTCACCGCTCGTCATTTCCATGGTGAGTTTGTGCCCGCGGGTACGCACGGTCCGCAGGTCCAGGGCGACGCCACAGCGTACCGGCAGCAGGCTCCATTCGGAATAAGCAGCTTCGCGGCTGACTGCGTTATCGGTCATCAATGGGCGCAGGCTCCGGCTTTGCGCTGCCGGCGGCAGGCCCAAGCCCGCGTAATCGCAGAAGGTGGCTGCAAGATCCAGCGTGGACACCGGATCTGTGACGACCTTGCCCCGCGGTACGTCCGGTCCAGCCAGTACCATGCCCACCCGCAGCACGCCTTCGTATGCCATCGGCCCCTTGAGGTACAGGCCATGATCGCCAAGAAATTCGCCGTGATCGGTTGTGTAGACAACCAGCGTGTCTTCTTCCAGGTCCAGGTCACGCAAGGCATTCATGATGCGTCCGACGTTGTGGTCGATCAGCGAAATCATGCCGAAGTAGTTTGCCGTCATATGCGCCAGCTGGGCATCGGTCTGGTTCAGGACGCGCGATACGTTCTTACGGTGTTCTTTCAGCCGGTGGTCGGTAACCTGCGGTTCGCCTTCGAGCGAGGCGCGATGCCACCATGGTCTCCGTTCCAGGTCGAGGGTGCGCTGGCGCGGCAGGCTCACGGTTTCGTGCGGATACATCCGGCTCCAGGGTTCGGGCGGGGCATAGGGGTGATGCGGGTCCGGGAACGATACCCACATGCAGAACGGACGCTGTGCATCGCGTTTGTCCAGTACGCTGATCGCGCGGTCGGCGACCCAGGTACTGGTGTGCCACGCTTCAGGAAGGGCGGAGTTCCAAGTATTTGCGGCTCCGGTATCCGGCGGTAGCGCAGTCGTGTGCAGTTGCAGCGCCTCGTCGCCTTCCCCCCTCGAGTAGAACCAGCGCTCGTAGTGCTGGCCAGCCGGGGGGCGTTCGGGAGGACGTTTGCGGTGGAGGTGGCCCATGATGCAAAGGTTGACGTGATCGAAGCCCATGTAAGGGCCGGTCCATTCGGCGCCGAATCGCGCCGAACTGTGACAGCATTCAGGCGAGCCTGTAGCCTTGAAGGTCTCGAAAGTGGAGAAATGCGCCTTGCCGATGAAAGCGGTCTGGTATCCCGAGCGGCCGAGCAGGCCGGCAAAGCCGTCGGCGGCGATTGCCGGGTCGAGGTCGATGCCGTTGTCGTGAACGCCGTGGGTCAGCGGCAGCATGCCGGTGAGGATCGATGCGCGTGCCGGCTGACAAACGATGTTGGGCGTGATGCATGCATCGAAACGGGTGCCGCTGCGTGCCAGCGCTTCAACATGCGGCGACCGGACGCCGCGTCCGGCGAAAGTGCCAAAGCAGTCGGCACGCTGCATGTCGGAGGTGATGAACAGTATGTTCGGTTTTTTCATGCTGCTTGTTATTTCGCGGTGGCATTGGCTGATTTCACGACTTCCGCCCAGCGGACGATCTCGGCTTCGATGAAACGCCCGAACTCTTCGGGTTTGAGGACAGCGGGATCAAGTCCCAGCCTTGCGAGTTGATCTTTGCCGTCTCCGGATGCAAGTGACCGGGACAATTCGGCATGAAGGCTGTCAATAACTGCGCGTGGCGTACCTGCCGGCGTGAGCAATCCGATCCAGTTCACGATGTCGAACTTCGGAAATCCCGATTCAGTGATAGTTGCCACTTCCGGCAGTCCTGTCGCCCGCTCTGAGCCGGTGGTGGCAATGGCGCGCACCCTGCCGGCCCTGATCAGCGGCAGTGATGGTGCCATTCCAAGAAACATCATGCTGACCTGCCCGGCGATCAGATCGGCTGTGGCAGGGCCGCCGCCCTTATAGGGTATGTGGACGAGTTGCAGCTTGGCCACTGAGGAGAACAGTTCGCCTGCGAGATGCGGCGGCGTACCTATTCCGGATGAGGCATAGGGTATCTGGCCGGGGCGGGCGCGCGCGAATCCGATCAGTTCTTTCACCGATTTCACGGGGAGCGACGGATGTACGAGCAGCACATTCGGCGCACTGGCCACCAGATATACAGGTTGAAAGTGTCGCCGCGGATCATAGGGCGTGTGCGGTGACAGGCTCGGATTGATGGCAAAGGAGGGGGACACCATGATCAGGGTGTAGCCGTCAGGATTAGCCCTGGCAGCCAGGTCGGTGCCGATATTGCCACCGGCACCGGGCCGATTGTCGACAATGAATTGTTTGCCCAGCCCCGAAGATAATTTTGCGGTGACAATTCGCGCGACGGTATCAATTTGTCCCCCCGGTGCAAATGGCGCGATGACGCGCACCGGGCGGTTCGGGTAATCCTGTGCTGCAACAGTTGGCATCCATGAGGGGCCCGCGACGATCAGAATGG
The DNA here is from genome assembly GCA_945863085.1 of Bordetella parapertussis. Next base: position 4,848 of record CAMBCD010000057.1, on the reverse strand, counting down.
CGGCGACAAAGTGACACCAAGTCATGTTGAATGTCGGGGTGATCGGCATTTGAAGGGTCATGATGCGAGTCCTTGCGTATGGGGCAGTTCTGCGCACAGTTGGTGTCTGTCAGGGGTGTTGAGCATCGGCCGACAGGTTTAAGTCGAGTATAGGATTCGATGTGTATGATGGGAACATCAACACATATATATGAGTTGTTTAAATATTATTAATAAACAAATAGTTGCAATATGACCCGGTTACAAGACTCCAGCCTTCGTAGGGGCCGATCCGTGGCAATACGCAGCGACCGGCTTTATCTGCGGGTGAAGACGGCGCTGACCGACGGACTGAGCGAGGGGCGATGGGCTTTCGGGGAATCGATCCCCAGCGAAAGCGCGTTATCCCGCCTGTTTGATGTCAGTATCGGAACGGTCCGCCATGCCATTGACGAACTGGTTACCGAAGGCATCCTGGTAAGACAGCATGGGCGCGGCACCTTCGTCGCCAGCCATACCCGCGATTACCTGTACAACGTTTTTTTCCGGATTGTCGATCCTGACGGTAGCAGGCAGCGCGCTGCTCCCAGGCTGATTTCGTTCCGCCGCGGTTATGCGGATGCGGCGACTGCTTTGCAATTGCGCATCGCGAGGGGTTCGGCCATTTACCGGATCGTCAACGCCATCATGCTGGATGGCAGAACCATCGCCTGCGACGACATCCGCTTGCCACAGCGCTTATTTCCGGCCTTGACGCGCGACGAAGTGGCGCAGCGGGACGGTACGGTGTACGGGGTGCTTCAGAGCCGCTACGGCGTGGATGCGTTATGGGCCAAAGAATTGATCTCTGCGGTCCGGGCAGGCGCCTGGGCGGGTTCGATGCTCGGCTTGCGTACCAATTCACCGGTGTTGCGCCTGCAGCGCACGGCATATTCCTACAAGGACCTGCCGATCGATTTTCGTTATCGGTACATCTCCACGAGAAGACATTGTTATCTCAGCATGCTGGGCAGGGCCAGCGGGATTGATTGAGTGGCAGCTGCCATTCCGGCTCAGGCGGTCAGCTTGCGATAGATGTCGGCCACTTTCAGCGGCAGCCGTTCCACGTTATCCACCAGCGTCCAGTTCACCGGGCCGTAGAGGTGCGGCAGGTAGTCGCGTGCCTCGTGGTCGATGGTGATGCAGAAGGGCTTGATGCCCGCGTGATGGGCTTCGATCAAGGCCTGCCGCGTGTCCTCGATGCCGTATTCGCCGCGGTAATGATCGCTGTAATCATCCGGTTTGCCGTCTGACAGCGTGACCAGCAGGCGCGTCCGTGCATCAACCTCGTTCAGCAGCTTCGTCAGGTGGCGGATGGCGACGCCCATGCGCGTGTAATCCTGCGGCGTGATGCCGGCGATGCGTTGTTTGACCTTGTGGTCATAGGCTTCGTCGAAACGCTTGATGCGGAAAATCTCGCAGCGTTTGCGCGTGACTCCCGAAAATCCGTAAATCGCGTAACGGTCGCCCAGCACTTCCAGTGCCTCGCACAGCATTACCAGCGATTCGCGCTCGGCATCGTTGATCCAGCCCTTGGTCGAGCCGCTCATGTCGACCATGAACAGGGCGGCGAGGTCGCGTTCGGCCTTGTGGCGCCGGGTCAGCAGCCGCTCCGGCAGTTCCATGCCGCTCTTGAGGTCGGCATAACCCGCCACCAGTGCGTCGAAATCAATGTCGTCGCCCGTGGCCTGGCGTTTCAGCAGACGGTCTTCATCGCGCAGCATTTCAAATGTGCGTTTGAGCTGAGCGACCTGCGGCCGGTAGCGGGCGAGGGTGTTTTCGACAAAACCGTTGTCGACCGGCGGGACATCGAGTTCACGCAGCACACACCAGTCCTTGCGGTAGTGCCGGCGTTTGTGGTCCCACTCGTTATAGAGATGGGTGCCGGTTTCTTCATCGCTTATATCGTTACCGTCATCAGCACGCTCTTCATCCGCGGTCTGGTTGCTGGAGCTGGCGGTGTGCAGGTAATCATCCGGTATGTCACCCAGATCCTGCAGGATGGAGTCGAGCAGTTGCGCGACGTGATCGGGCGGGGCCGTCGGCATGCCGTTGAGGCGGATTTCGACATCGAAATGTCCGGCTGTGCCCGGCGCGGGTTTGGCCTCGATTTCGATGCGGTCTTCGGCGGTCGCGTCCGGCGCTTTGTCGCCGGATTGCTCAGGCAGCATCTGCGCCAGCGCGTCGGCCAGCGCGCTGCGTTCGCGTTGCAGGCGTTTGTCGCGGGTTATGGAGGCTTCGGCGCGCAATGCGGTGTGGTGCGGCAGCAGCGGCACTTCGAATTCATCGTATAAATCAGCCAGCAGCCTGAGGCTGTCCTGCACGGTGGCGGCGGGGTCCTGCAGCACGGCGCAGCGCGGATCGGTCGTGTTGCCACGCAGGCGTGCGAGGTCGCGGGCAACGCCGGGCAAGGCTGCGGCAATGCGGCTTTCCAGGCGCAGGGTCTCGAAATGGCTGAGCAGCGTGATGGCGCGTTCGGGATCGGCATAAGCGGCGCAGGCGGCAACGATGTCGGTGTGAAAGGTGCCGTAGCGGCCTTGTGCCCATAACAAGGTGATGATGACTTTGTACAGATTGAAGTTGGCAGCGGTGTCGGCAAATTTGGCGATGCGTGATGGCAGGTACAGCGTTTCGGTATCGGTGTACGGCTCGGTTGCGACATCAAGCTGCAGACGGCGCCCGGCGAGGCCGCAGGCATAGAGTTCGAGTACGGATGCGTGTTGTTCGAAGGTGGCGGCGTGTGCATCTGCCGTTGCAGGCAGGTAATTTTCAATTTCTTTGAGCACCTGGCTGCCGCGATACAGGCCGTCGCGGTCATAGGTATCCAGAGCCTGCAGGATCCAGGCTTCAACCGCGGCGGTATCCAGTCTGGCCAGGGCTGCAGGTGCGGCGGCGGCAAACTGATAGGCCATTTCGTAATTGCTGCGGTCGATGACTTCGACCCAGTGCAGTACAAAATCCTGCTGCGTGCGGTTGAGCGGGGCGAGCAGTTCGGCGAGCGGGGCCGCGGTGCGCCGCGAGGACAGCACCGGACTCAGCAGGTAGTCGAGTTGCTGCGTGAGTTCGGTGATGGAAAGCGGAGCGGCCATGGTGGTCAATCTGGATGATTCAGATTTAACTGATGCCGTTCGCCCTGAGTCCTTCGTCAAGCTCAGGACAGGCTCTGTTGAATGGCGGGCTTCGACAGGCTCAGCCCGAACGGATTTTATTTTGGCGGATCAGAACACCGAGGACACGAACTCGTCGATTGCGCGCAGCATTTCCGGATCGTCGGACAGGGCTTCGGAGACTGCGCCATGGCAGGCGGCGGCCGGTGCGATGCCGCGGGCGATCAGTTTGGCGGCATGCACCAGCAGCCGGGTTGACGCGCCTTCGTCGAGGCCGTTGCCCTTGAGGTTGCGCGTCATTTGCGCCAGCCGCACCAGCGCCGCGGCCATGCCGGCGTCGGCGCCGGTTTCCGTGCGGATGATTTTTTCCTCAAGCGCAGCGTTGGGGTACTGGAATTCGATGGCGACAAATCGCTGGCGCGTGCTTTGTTTCAATTCCTTCAGCACGCTCTGGTAGCCGGGGTTGTACGACATTGCGAGCAGGAATTCCGGCGGCGCCTGCAGCAGTTCGCCGCGTTTTTCCATGGGCAGCATGCGGCGGTCGTCGGCCAGCGGGTGGATCACCACCGTGGTGTCGCGCCGGGCTTCAACGAATTCATCGAGATAACAGATGGCGCCGCTGCGCACCGCGCGCGCCAGCGGGCCGTCGACCCATACGGTTTCGTTGCTGGTGATCAGGTAACGGCCGACGAGATCGGCGGCAGTGAGGTCGTCGTGGCAGGACACGGTGACCAGCGGGCGTTTCAGCCGCCAGGCCATGTGTTCGATGAAACGGGTTTTGCCGCTGCCGGTGGGGCCTTTCAGCAGGACAGGCAGCTGGCTGGCATAAGCGGCTTCGAACAGCGCGATTTCGCCGGCGACCGCTTCGTAGTACGGCTCGGCCGCGATGATGCGGGCCTCGCCCTGCAGCGGTCGGGTATTCAGCGGCGCGGCGCGGGTGGCCACGGGTCAGCGGTCCGAAACATTGTGGAGGCGGGTGGGCATGGGGCTATAGGGCAGGATATTATATAAGTATTTGATTTTATTGATTATTTTTATCGTATCCGGGCACTGGCCGAATTTCGAATTCGAGGGTTTGCAGGTCGCCGAACACATAAGTCTTGGCTGCGCTGACGCCGGCGACGCTGCCGGGATCGATGCGCAGGGTCTCGCCGCCCCGGATGTTGCGGATGCGTTCGATGACGGCGCGGTGTTCATGGCCGTTGCAGACGAGGTCGAAGTCGCCGGTCAGCGCCATCGCCTTGGCGTAATGCGGGTAATGCACCATGAAAATCCGCCGCTCCGCGAGCACCAGCGATCCGTCCTGGCCGTGGTAGTGCAGGCGGTTTTTCGGATCCTGCGCCCACTTCGAGAGGTAATACAGGTCTCCGGTGTTGTTGCCGTGGATCATGTGGATCGGCAGGCCAAATCCGACGATGGCATGCAATGTGGACGGCGCGACGAGGTCACCGCAGTGCAATATGGCCTGCGCGCCCAGCGCCCTGGCTTCAGCGATCGCAGCGGCAAAGGGTTCGCGGTGGTCGTGGCTGTCAGAGACTATGCAGATTTTCAGGGGGTACCTCCATGGTTTTGCGATTCTACTCCGGGCCATCCAAAGTATTTTCTATGGCGACATAACCTTTTTTTCACTTGTGCAGGGCATGGCCTGTTTAGAATCAGCGCACCAAAGAGGAGGGGGCAGATGTTCACCAGCAATCCGTTCGCCGGGCTTACCGCGTCCATT